>NZ_JBFAAX010000005.1:0-50928 GCF_040639995.1 Actinosynnema sp. NPDC023658
CCGCTTCTTCCTGCCCATGGGCTCCATGATGGGACATCCTTCCGGGGGCACGCGCCCCCTGATCTCAGATGTCCGTCAAAACGGGTCAGGCCCAGATTTGGTGAACCGTGCCCTGAGTCGCGGCCTGCGAGTCGAGGTGTTCAGTAACCTGGTGCGCGTGTCGCCAAGGCTCTGGGAGCTCTTTGCGCAACCTGGCGTGCAGCTCGCCACGAGTTACTACAGCGACCGTCCGGACGAACACGAGGGCATCACCAAGGTGCGGGGTAGCCACCAGCGCACCAAGGCCAACATTGTGGAGGCGTTGCGCCGTGCGATCCCGCTCCGCGTCGGGGTGACCGACCTCGGTGACGGACAGCGCGTCGAGCAGGCACGTGGTGAGCTTGCCGCGCTGGGGTTCGACGGCGAGGTACGTGTCGACCGCTTGCGAGGGGTCGGACGCGGAGTGCGTGCCATGGCCTCCGACTCGTCTGCGCTGTGCGGGCAGTGCGGTGACGGGAAGGTCGCGGTTGCCGCGGACGGCTCGGTGTGGCCGTGCGTGTTTTCGCGTTGGCTGCCGGTGGGTAACGTGCGGCTTGCTCCGCTTGTCGAGATCCTGAACGGACCAACCATGCTGGCGACGACGACTGCGTTGGCCGAGCGGTTCGCGCAACGACCGGTGTCGCCGTGTGTGCCGAACATGTGCGACCCGCAGTGCGGGCCGAGTTGTGGCCCGGCGTGCAACCCTGCGGGCAACTGCACGCCCAAGGGGAAGTGCGTCCCGACCGAGTACTGATCAAGGACAGCCCATGCTTGCCCGCCGCGCGTACATCCCTGACGACCTACTGCCCTCCGGTCTTCCGGATTCACGACCGTGGCCGCTCACCGTGCCGTGCGTGGCGCAGATGGCCGAGGAAGGCATGGTCTTCGAGCGGCCGATCACCTTCCTGGTCGGGGAGAACGGTTCGGGGAAGTCGACCCTGGTCGAGGCGTTCGCCGAGGCGTGGGGACTGGACGCGCGCGGCGGGCGAGCGGGTCGCAAGTACGTCAACGACCGGCCGAAAACGGTGCTGGGTGACCTGCTCCGCTGGGAGACCACGGCCGCGGGCGCCCGGCAGAAGAGCGGGCCGCGGACCAAGCGCCGGGGATACTTTTTGCGGGCCGAGACGGCGTTCGGGTTCATGGAAGCCGTCAGCGGGATGCGCGGCTACTGGGAAGAAGACACCAGCGAGATGAGCCACGGCGAAGGCTTCCTCACCGTGCTGGCGAACATGTTCCGTGAACCCGGCTTCTACCTCATGGACGAGCCCGAGGCGGCGCTGTCGTTCACATCCTGCCTACGGCTGGTCAACCTCCTGTACGACCTCGGTGAATCGGGGGCGCAGGTGATCTGCGCGACGCACTCGCCGGTCCTGGCCGCCACGCCGGGCGCCGACATCATCGAAGTGGGCGACCACGGGTTCCGGCGGACGAAGTGGGAAGACCTCGCACTGGTCGACCACTGGCGCCGGTACATGAACAACCCGGCCGCCTACCTGCGGTACGTCACCGAACAGTGAAAAAGGGCGAGGTGCCGATCGACACAAGCGAAGCCGACGCGCGGTTCCGGCAGTGGATGCGCGACAACCTCGACCGCGCTGCCGAACACTTCGGCGTGGTCGTAACCGGGGACCCGCTGCTCGGCTGGCACGACCGGTCGATCAGCACCCCCGTCCGCAAGGGCGACGCCGAGTACTGGCTGCGCGTCGTGTCCGAGGACAAGCAGTGGATCGCCGGCGACTTCTGGACGGGCAACCTCGACGCGAACGTCCTCGCCGACCTCGCCAAACCGCGCGTCCTGGACGTGGTCGAGTGGGAGGAATGGCGACAGCAGCGCGCCGAACTCATGACCCGCATGCCTGGCCAACCTTGCTCACCCACCGACGCACTGCGCACCGCGGTCGAACTGCCTGACGAGTGGTGGGCCGAGCTGCGCCGCACCACCAACACTGTCGCGGCGACACCGACCGCACGCGTCAACAGCAGCCAGGACAAGATCACCGACCGGATCGTGCAACGCTTCGGCGACGCCGTCGACCCCACCGTGCCCGAATGGGAGACCGTCCACGGCGATGTCCACTGGGCGAACCTGCTGCGTCCACGGTTCGGCCTGCTCGACTGGGAATGGTGGGGACGCGGACCCGCGGGCACCGACGCGGCGACCCTGCTGTGCTACAGCCTCCTGACGCCCACGATCGCGCAGCGAGTACACGACGTTTACGCCGACATCCTCGACACGGACGCGGGTCGGTTCGCGCAGCTCTACACCATCGCCCGGCTGTCGCGTCGAATCGGCGGCGGAGAGTTCCCCGACCTCGCCGAACCGCTCGAAAGATACGCACGAACGTTGCTCGGTCACTGAGGATCCCTTCACGCTGGTGGTCTTCTCACGAAGGCGGTCGGCGGAGAAGACCTTCCCGTCGAGGACCACGTGGCCCAGCCCCTCGTCCTCGGCGCGTCGCAGGGCGTCGTGCGGGTCCGAGATCTGGTCGGCGAGCACGGTGACGGTCTCGTCGTGGTAGCGGTGTGCGCGGTGGCCCTGCTGATGCGAATCCGGCGCTTGCCGTAGTAAGGAGGCGAGGGCGTCCACTGCCGCTTGGTCGAGGGCATCGGCGTTGATGCGGCCGGTGGCGATCATGTCGGAGTGTTCGTTCGTCGCGCATGTCGCTTCCGCCTGCGCCATATGGATTGAGGGGCGGGCAGCTCAGCCGGGCCGACCGTTGGTGGGTTTGGGCGTACAACATGGTGGGGTGCGGCTACGGGTGGCCAGAATGTCGATCAGGACGTAGTCGAGGGTGGCCTCGGAGTGCATGACGACCGGCTTGTCGGCGTGGTTGCCGCCGTTGAAGTGATAGATGAGGAGACCACGCATCGGCTACGCCATCCTGCGCCAGGAGCTGTCACCGACGTCGACGACGGCCTTGTCCCAGCGGTCCTGCAGGCACTGGAGCAGGCGGCTGGTGACTTCGGGGGCGACGTGGGAGTAGGTGCGTTGGACGGGGTCTTTGAGGATGTGGCCGAGTCGGAGTGACTGGGCGATCTCGGGGATGGTGTCGGCGATCATCCAGGTCTTGTGGCTGTGGCGCAGTCCGTGGAAGGTCAGGCCGGGCTTGACCGGTTGGAGGCGCAGGACGGCGCGGGGCTGGTTGAGGTTGCCGTCGGCGGCGGGGCGCATGGCGCGTTTGCTGAAGTTGCTGCGGCGCTGGAGTGCGCCTTCGGGGGTGGTGAAGACGTGCGGGTGGACGTGGTTGTCCAGGTGCGCCCGCAGGAGTCGGACGAGTGACGGGTTGAGGCTGATGGTGCGGGCGGAGGCGTCGGTCTTGGGCTGGCCGAGCCAGAGCTTGCCGCCGGCGGATTCGTGCAGGGCACCGTTCTGGGGGTCGATGATGAGGAAGCCTGTGTCGTCGTCGAAGAGGTGCAGGTTGTGGCGTTGCAGGCCGGTCAGCTCGCCCCAGCGTGCGCCGGTCCAGCCTGCGGTGATGACGAGCACGGCTCCGATGGGTCCGTAGAAGGCGGCGACCTGGTCGGCGATGCGCAGCACCTCGGTGGGCTCGGCCCAGACTTTCTCGGGGATGCGGGCGGCGTGGTTGCGCCGTCCGCGTCGTCGGGGCCGGATGGGGTTGGCGACGATGAGCTTGTCCTCGGCGGCGTCGGTGAGGATCTGAGAGAGCAGCTTGACGAACCCGGCGACGGTCACCGGTGACAGGTGTCCGGCGCGCAGCTGCTTGGCCCATGCCTGAACCTTGAGGTTGGTGATGTCGGCCAGGGCGGTGTCGCCCCAATGGGGCATGATGTGGTTGCGCACGATGCTGCGGTAGTTGTCCTCGGTGCGGGTATCGACGTCGAGGGCGTCCCACCAGTCGGTGAGCCACTCCTCCAGGGTCGTGCGACCGTCGGTGGGGTCGAGCCAGGTGCCGCGACGTTGGTCGGATTCGAGGTCGTTGGCGTGGTCTTGGGCGGCTTTCTCGCTCCTGAAACCGGGGATGGACCCGATGGTGGCGTCGTCGCGGCGAAACCGGACGCGCCAGTGGTTGCTTCCCGACTGCTCCACCCAGGCCATGTGTGCTGCTCCTTCGTTCGGTGGTGGTGTGGTGGTCACGGTGTGACAGGAGGATGAACGCTCCTACGGTCGAGTAATGCAAGCGTTGCGGCACAAGAACTTTCGTCAGTTCCGAGAGGACTTGGTGCACTTGGCGGGTGGTCGTGTGGAGCGTGCGAGTCGGGCGCCTGTCTGGGCGATCGAGGTGAGGTCGTCGCTGGAGAAGCGCAGGTGCTTGCCGAGGAAGGTGCACGGGATCTCCCGGCGTCCTGCCTTGCGTCGAAGCCACGACTCGCGGACGGCCAGCAAGGCCGCCGCTTCGGCGGGGGTGTACAGCAGGCGGTGGGTGTCGGCATCGTGTCGAGGCACGGAGCCCTCCGGAGGTGGTCGAGGGTGCGATGACACCCTTTAACTCCGGAATAAGGACCGTTGGGGGACACGCGCCGACAAGATCTTTTCGCCGGCTTCCGCCCAAACGGTCGTGTGGACCGGCCCGTAAGGCGGGTACCAACCGCTTACCGAACTGGTACCGCGCTTGGTAACCGCTGCTCAGCGCCTTCTGTTCGTGTCTGGATCAGCGACATGACCGACACGGATCGCACGATCGGCGACCGGGCGCATCCGAATAGTTATATACCTCGTAAGCTGCGCCAGGTTCCAGACCGCGTGAGAACCGACGAGGATCCATGGCTGACCGACACCTGATCGACGTGCACGTCCTCCTCGTCCGCGACGACGACATCCTGCTTACCCGCCGCCGCGACACCAACCCGCTCTTCGACGGCCTGTGGCACCTGCCCTCAGGCAAGCTCGACGCGGGAGAGTCCGTTCTCGATGCTGCTGTCCGCGAGGCGAAGGAGGAAGTCGGCGTCCACGTCGACCCCGCGGACCTGCGCCTGGTGCACACCCTGCACGTCAACGGCTCCGGTCCCGAACCCCGCCTCGCCTCTTCTTCGAAACCCGCCACTGGACCGGGACGCCGACCAACCGAGAACCCGACAAGTGCTCCGCGGTCCGTTGGTTCTCTCTGGACGCCTTGCCCGACCGGCTCATCGACTACCCGGCTGCCGGCATCCACGCCTACCGCACCGCTACCACCTTCAGCACTCGAGGCTGGGCCAGACATGCAGGGACGTTCTGAAACGCGGGCCAGCTTAGTGGTCCTTGTCCCGCCGGTTATTTCCTCGACCTGGTGAAAGTTGTGGATTGCCTCAATAGCGACTTGCTGATCCGCGAATCAGCTAAGCCTTGTATCGTCCCTAAAAGGCGGCCCATGACCAAGGCTGTCTGACCTCTCCTTTCAGGCAAGCTATTCGATGGTGTGCCTGGTTCCTCTTTTTGGAATCGGTGCTGGCTTTGTTCAGGGCGAAGGCGGTCCAGCGGAGTTCGGTTGTGGTAGCCAGTGTGCGGTAGCCGGGCCAAGTGGTGACGTCGTAGCCGCCGTAGGCGTCGATGAACGCTGTGTACTCCGAAGATGTGATACGGGCGAAGTCGGTGTGGTCGACAGCCAGAGGGATGAGATCCCACTCGCGAAGGCCGAGTCCTAGGTTGTCGAGATCCAGGAGCACGGGGACACCGTCGGCGGGGACGGCCACGTTGCCTTGCCAGGCATCGCCGTGGACCACACACCGGGGCGATCCGACCTGCAGTTGCGCGTACTCGCGACGCAACCTCTTCAGCAGGTCTTTGAGCCACGTCCGGTCGTGCTCCGAAAGCGTGGCGGCGGCAGTGAGCGCCTCGTCCAGCCCAGCGAAGGGATCAAGCACAGGCAGGGCTGGCGAGAGGGGCGGAGCCAGTGTGTGGAGTCGTTTGAGCACGGCGCCGAGTTCGACGGGGGCGGCGTATCGGTGTTCTGGGATGCACACCCACCAGGTGACGGGCCGATCGTCGACCATGGTGGGCTGGCCAATGTCGTCGAGTGCTTGAACCGCGGGTATGCCGGTGCGGGCCAGCCAGCGCGAGGTGTGCAGCAGGCGGGTGGCGGTCTCGCGGGAGCCGTCGGGGCCGATGCGGGCGATGATGTCGCCCGGTAGTCGGTAGAGGACGTTGACACCGTCGCGGATCAGTTCCGCGCCGGAGGTCGGTACACCTGCTTGTCTGCCTGCGGCCGCCAGTACTCGGTAGGTGGCCTGGTCTTCGTCGACGTCGGAAACGTCAGGCATCGTTGATCGCCGATGCCAGCGAGTGTGACAGGTCAGCCACCTCGGGAATCGCCAGGTGCTGTCCGCTGGCGCGCATCAGGGCACGCAGTTCCCCGTTCATCCGCTGGGAGTGGAACATTGCGGCGTCCGCAACGGCCTGTCGCCCCAGTGCGGTGGCTTCACGTGGGTCGCCGATCGACATGTGCAGTGCGGCCAAGCGCGTCCTGGAGAACGCCCGCGACCGCGGATAGGCGTCGCTGTGCAAGCGGACCGCCGTCTCCAGGCGTTCGGCGGCCTCACCCGGCCGCCCGGTAGCGATGGCGACAGGGATCAGCGCCCTGGCACTGCTGCCTGCGTGTTCGGCCTCGTCGTAGTAGACCAGCCAGGCCGGCTCGGTGGCCGTTTGGCGCTGCGCGAAGTCCGAGTCGGCGCGGTCCACCTGTGATCGCGCTTCTTCGTGACGGCCGAGCACGGCCAGCACTCGGGCACGGACCACCCCGATCACGGCCCTTGCCGTGGCCGTCAGCCGATCGGCACGGACCTGGGCGAACTCGATCAACGACAGGGCTTGGTCCAAGTCGCCCAGGTAGACGGCCTGTCGGGCCATGTCGGTGAGAGTGGCCGCGCGCAGTTCCCACGAGCCACCTTGCTCCGCACACGACAGGGCGAACCGGAAACAGCGCGCCGCGACTGGGTGATCGCCGACATCGAAGGCCGAGAACGCCACCACGCCAGCCAGGTTCCCGACAGCCTCGAACAACGCCACCTCGACCGCGGGCTCGGAGTGCGCCTTCAACATCCGACTCGCCCAACGCAGGTGGGCGATGCCCGCCTCACCTGTCATACCTCCGCCGTAAAGGTTCTCGCTGGCCGCCAGCGCGCTGGTCATCAACTTCACCTGCCCGACCTCGGCCCGGCCCACGCGCCGTCGAGGTGGTGCATCCAACGTCAGGTCGGCGATCGACTTGACCACGTCTGACTTGGCGTCGACGCGGGTAGCCGAGGCAGACAAATTGGCCTCAAGTGCGACCGTGTTCTGCGGTACACGCCTTACATGCGACTTCCCTCGCAGCCTTTTTTGCTCACTCCTGCCCTGTTCTCGCAACGCGATCAGGACGCCCATTGCGTTCAGGGCTTGATCTAGAGCCCGAATGACTTCGGCGGAGGGAAGGTTGTGGCCGACGCGTTCGGCCAGGGACACGTACTGCCTGGTGTAGCCGATCATCCGGGCCAGTTGTGGCTGGCTGAGTCCGGCTTCGGTGCGTCGTCGGCGGATCTCGTGAGCGAGTCGGACACCGGCTGGTGCGGTCATGTCGGAGCGCTCATCGTCGCTCATGTCGCCTCCGCCTGCGCTAGGGGGCAAATAGGGGGCAAATCCGCGTGTCGACTGTTTGCGTTGTTCCCTGATCGTACCGGTCCTGGTTGAAATGCGTATCTACCGATTTCGGCGGGTCGAAAGGGAAGGCGATGATGCTGGTCTCGTCAGGACGCGCGGCTGGGCGGGTGTCCGGATGCTCGATGGCGCGGACGGCCAGGTTCCGACCGGAGTTGCTGTCCCCCGGCGATCACGACCAAGTCCTCGAAGGCGCCTTCGGCCTCGTCTTCGTTCGCGTTCCCTGCATCGGCAGGACCTCGACATCCGACGGATGGGTCGACACAAGCTCGCGCGCCGAACGTGGCCGCGCCATGCCGCTCGTGTGCAGCCGGACTCGGTCGGACTTATCGGCCTGTTCTGCACCACGCCAGACCGAAGCTTGATCATCGCCGCCGACCGTGTAGCGGCCCCCGAGCACAACTGAGGAACGTCGATGGACACCGACGGCGAGAAGTCGCCCGCCATCACGAGGTTGAGTACGGCTCACAGCCGTGAGCTCGGCGAGGAACTACGCCGCATCCGCCGCACCGCTCGCCTGTCCTCCGCAGTCGTCGCCGAGAGCCTGGGCTGGTCGCTGGGCAAGCTCAGCAAACTCGAGACCGGCAACCGCGGCACCAGCCCCTGGGGGATCGCCACCCTCCTTGGCCGCTGCGTCGCCGACGAGGCCACCCGCGATCGCGTCATGGCCATCGCCCACGAGCCCGACACCGGCACCTTCACCCGCACCCACCACGGCAGCCCCGACACCCTCACCGCCCTGACACTGCACGAACACCTCGCCCACAGCGTCACCGCCTACGAACCGCTCACCGTCCCGGCCCTTGCCCAGACCACGGCCTACGCCGGCGCACTGACTGGTGACCAGAACCTGGCCGCCACGCGTGTCGCGCGTCAGGACCGTCTCCTATACCGCCGCACCCCGCCGAACGCCACGCTCTACGTCCACGAAACCGCGCTGCGGCTGGTCGTCGGCAACCGCGCCGCCATGCGCGACCAACTGCTCTACCTCACCCTGCAAGCAGGTCTACCTCACATCACCGTCCACGTCATCCCCATCACCGCACCAGCCCACCCCGCCCTGCGCCACCACGCTGCACTGTTCACCTTCGCCCCACCACTGCGCCCGCTGTCCTATAGCGAAAACGGCATCACCACCGTCTTCCACGACAACCTCCACGCCGTCGAACACCACCAGCGTCGACTCCGCGAACTCCACGCCCGCGCCCTGCCCGCAGCTCAGTCTGGCGAGGTCATTGCCCACTGGGCCGACGCCTACGACAAGGGAATCCGCTGATGGGACCGCGCCCGTTCCAGTGGCAACCTCACGACGGCAAACGCCATGCCATCGACGACAACGCCATGCCTACCCAGAAGACGACCACGCTGTGCGAGGCGCAGCTGACCATCCCCGCTGCACGCCCCACCAAGCAGCAGTGGTGCTGGCCCACCTGTGCGGAGTGCGACGCCGCCTGGCGCTTCGCACAGGGCATCACCCTCTTTCTACCGCAGCAGCGCGACACCAACCGGAAGACGACGCAGCCCCGCGAAAGTCGCCGTCCAACGCGCACCTGATCCAACCGGCAGTCAAGCCCGTCGATTCCGCCACACCTGTTTCTGGATCCCTGTCTGCACGAGGACCATTGCCTGTCGCAGGCCCAGTGCAGCAGTCAAACGGTATAATTGGCCGCATATTCGGGAGACGCTCCCGCTGTCATGCTGACGCCTCTCCTTGTGCGGCGCATCAAGCTTTGATCGTCGGTGCACTATTGTTGTAGGCACGGCGCTGGCATGGAATTGTGTCTATGCGGCGAACCTCTCGACCGATCACTCTGTGTAGCAACATTGAAGATCGCTTGCGCGTACGGTGACTTCCGTAGGGGGTTCATACGGGGGATCACATTGGGGATCAGGTTGGAGATCCTGTTAGAGCGCCACCCCCTCCGACCGGCGAAGAGCCTGCTTATAGGGGCTGTAGAGGGATCCGCTGGTATCCCAGACTCGCTTGTCCACAAGCCGGTGACACATCGGGGCGGGCTGGTCTTCAGTGGTCACTCGATCTGCCCTGTAGTTGCCTGAACTGGCTACGGAAGGCCTGGTCAATACACCGGCTTCGTTGCCTTATTCCACCGACATCGTTGGCCCGCACTATCGAACGGATCGAGCGGATCCCCGCACGTCATCCGCCCTGGACGCATCCAGGGCGGATGACGGAGGCTGTTCCTGCTGCAGTGGTCGGTCTTCGGCAAGCGCGCCATCACAACGACCGCAAGCTGGTCAACAGCCAATGGTCGGACATCCGACAGCGATCAGGACGCCTCGACTGCGATCTCGAACGCCACGGCTATCTGAACTGGACTCCAATGAGGGGCACCCCTACCGAATTGCCGTTCTCCGAACGTCACGTTGTTACGGTGGTCGCGCCTCGCACATCACGAAACGTCGCTGTCGGCTGGCTGGTCGTTACCGGCGACCGCGTGGAACCAGCCGAGCACTTCGATGAGCTGCTCGCGTGCCGGTGTGTCGAGCAAGACGCCGAGGTCGAAGCCCGGTCGCAGGTCGACCTTCCTTGCAGGCAGGTCGACGCCATCGATGCCGTTCAACCGCTGCCGCAGTTCCTCGCGTCGCGTGAGGTTCTCGAAAGGCGGTCGCCTGCGAAGGTGCTGGAACACGACCTCGAACTTGCCGCTCGGGTAGATGGCCGCGGGCCAGATGTTGCCGTCGGGGTGGGACTTCGTACGGGACATGAGGAAGCACGACGTCTCCAGTTCGACTCCGTAGGCCAGGTGCCCGCCGCTCCCGGTCCATGCGTTGAGCACCGCGATCACCGCCTTGGCGATGTCGTGTCCCTGCCGCTCTACAAGCTGGTCGAGGAAGCGGTCGCGCAACGCCGGGTCTTGACCAGGGGTGGGTTCGGGAACCAGGTCCGGTACGTCGGCGCCGATAAGCACGGCAAGCCCTTCGGTGGTGACGCGTTGGGCTTGGTCTGCCCGCCCGTGACTGTCGAACGTCACCCCTTCTGCTGCCAGCAGGTCCCGCGGGTCGTCGGTTTGGGTCGGGTCGAGCCAGGCGAAGTTCGGCGATACCTTGCCGTCGGACTGCAACACCCGGTGCGCGTTAGGAGCGGGCGTGGTGGCGAGGCGCTGACCGATGGACACGGGATGACTGCCGATCAGCGCGGCGAGGTCACCGTAGGTGGTCCAGGATCCGGCGGGCAGTTCGGCAAGAGCTCTGTTCATCACGCCCCATGGCACTCCCGATGAATCGCCATCATGCGTGGCTGGCGCAGGCCACTCGCCGATCACCCGCTCGGCGAGCGCGTCGGCGCGTTCCAGGATCTGCGGCCGTCCCCAGCGCTCCTGCTTGGCGATCTCCTGGCTCATGAGCACGCCGCTACCTGCGAGTTTGGGGCGCTTCACCTCGAACGGGCTGTTGCTGAGAGTGGCGTTGTAACCGGTGAGGGTCAGGTTCCCCAGCGTGTGCACCAGGGCCTCGTGCACCTGCCCGAACTCCTCTCCGGCCTCCAAGTCCTCTGCCAGCACCTGCCGCCACTCCGGGGTCGGTGTTTGGGGCAGCACGTGCTCGATCGTCAGCGACGACAGGTCCACCGGCTCCTTGCTGCCGTAGGTCTCCTCCAACCACCGCAGCACCAACGTCCGGTGATTCGGACGCCCGTTCAGGTAGTAGGGCATGGACCGTGCTGCCGCACGAATCTCACGATCACTCGCGTAGTGCTTGCGGCCGGTCGCCAGATAACGGCGGACGGCATGGTCGACCGGAGCCTCGGAGTCCATCTCAGTCACCATCGTCAGCAGCGTCCTGTTGATGCCAGCCGTGGGGCGGCCGATGAGGAGGCGGCGGACGAAGTAGCTTTCGAGGTACCGCATCGCGGTCGCGATCTGTGCGGAGTCCGCCGTGCCGCCGACTCGCCGGTCCAGCAGGTGCAGCAGCACCGGGTAGACGGTCGTGGTTCCCCACTCGCCGAGCCGCGTCAAGCGATGCCGCACCGCCGGGTCCGGCTCACGCGACGGGTCGAGGATCGTCCGCAGGAGCTGTCCGAGCCTGCCGAACCGAGCGACCTCCCGCTCGACCTCCTCTTCCGAGCGCATCCGATCCAGGCGCCGTTGCTGGCCCGTGTAGGTGTCGGCCTGCTTGGCGCGCGGGTCGCGCTGCACTAGATCGAGCCAGAACAGCAGCTCTAGTTGGCCGCGGTCCAAGGTGTTCTGAAGTGGCAGCCACAGGGACTCGTAGACGGCCTCACCGCGCGTGGGCAGCCGCATGAACAGGTAGTTGCGCAGCAGGTCGGCCTGGGTCAGGCGCAGACCGGTGTTGTTGAGCGACTCGAAGATGCGGTGCGGGTTGTCACCCTGCTGCGCGGTGACCGAGACCAGGGCGAGGCCGGAGATTACCGCGTCCTCGATCCGCTCGACGTCGTGCGGGTCGTCGGGATCGTCCGCGCTCGCAAGTCGAGCGGAGAAGAACCGGTAGGCGGCGCCGATCCGGTCGGTCCCACCCGCCTGCGGGGTGGAGTCGAGGCAGGCGAGGTAGGCGGCGCGGTCGGCCTGCGTCGGTACGAGCTTTAACCGCTGCTGTCCCGGACGCCATTTGTTGATCAGGTACTGCTCGTCGATGCGCTCGCGGTGCTCCTTGCCCTCCGTCGCCGACCGGTGGTCGCGGATGGCGCACAGCAGGATGGACAGGGTGGTGAGCCGCTGCTGACCGTCGATCACCAGGAACTCCGGCACACCGGTCGGCCCGTTGCCCGGGCTGGGCGTGAGCACCACCGAGCCGATGAAGTGGGTCGACTCGCGGTCGTGCGCGCGGTCGTCGGCCAACTGCGTGATGTCTTCCCACAGCTGCTTGAGCTGGGCCGTCTCCCATGAGTAGGTCCGCTGGTAGAGCGGGATCTGGTATTGCTTCGACCCCTCCAGCAGTTCCTGAAGAGTCGTCTCACGTGCCAGGACCACGTGGTCCCCTTTCTGATCAGGATTTGATGCCGAGGCGGACTGAGAGGTCGGTTGACGGCTGGAACACCCGGCTCACCGAGGCGGGGCATCGGTGTTCGCCGGGATGGAGCACACCGGCCTCGACGGCGCCGGTGTCCGGAGTCGTGCTCAGGCTGTTGTGCTGCGACCAGAACTCCAGGAGTACGGCGAGTACAACGAGCGCCCAGGCACCGTCAATCCACCGGCCGGATCTTCGCGCAGGAGCGTCTTCACGGTGCCCGTGCCGTGCGCCGGCGTTTCGTAGTCGTGAGCTATCGAGACCCGGGCCAGACCGACCTCCGTACGGCGCACCAGCGTCTGACACGCTGCGGCGTCGAGACCACGGTCTTCGAGGTGGTCGCCCCGCGTCCAGTGCAACGCGTAGTAGCGGGCCAGTCTGGTCAGCATGGACATGCCGGGCACCAGCGCGCCCACCATGCCTGTCACTAGTGTTGCGACCGAGAGCGGGTAACGACCGCCACGCTGGTCGAGGCCGGGCGCGCACCACCGAGTCCCGTCCACTTCAGCGGGGATCACAGCGCTCCGCCGAATCCAAACTCAAGACCCCGCACCTCATGGTGATCGCCCAGGATCGCGTCTTCGTTTCACTCAGGCAGGGAGGTAAGGCACCGGTCGACGACGCGTAAAACTGGTTCTGGCACGATTTCCGTGATCTAGCCCCGAGATCCGACTGTCGGCCCGGTAGTCGATCATGATTCGAGTGTACTGATCTTGGTGTGATAGGGGTGCTGTTTCCGCATCTGGCCCGATGCTTGCAGGTGTCGGGCCCGGTGGTGCGGATTGTGGCGAGCACCCCGCAGAGGCCGGTCCCGTGCCCAGGATGCGCGACACCGTCGGCCTGGGTGCCCAGCCGTTACGAGCGCCGGCTGTCCGACACCGCCGTGGCCGGGCGGGAGGTGCTGATCCGGCTGCGGGTCCGGCGCCTGTTCTGCGGCAACACCGAGTGTGGCAGGAAGACCTTCGCCGAGGCAGTCCCCGAGTTGACCGCCCGTTATGCCCGGCGGACCACGGTGCTGGAGCGGGTGTTGTGCGCGATCGCGTTGGCCCTGGGCGGCCGGGCCGGGGCACGGCTGACCCGGCACGTGGCCGCCTCGGTCAGTCGGACGACCCTGCTGCGCATGATCCGGGCCCTGCCGGACCCCGAGCACCCGACACCCCGGGTACTGGGCGTGGACGACTTCGCCCTGCGCCGCGGCCATCACTACGGCACCCTGCTGGTCGACATCGAGTTCCACCGCCCGGTCGACGTCCTCACCGATCGCACCGCACAGACGCTCGCGGACTGGCTGCGTGCCCCATCCCGGTGTCGAAGTCCTGTGCCGTGACCGTGCCACCGCCTATGCCGAAGGTGCCCGTAACGGGGCGCCGGAGGCGACCCAGGTCGCTGATCGCTGGCATGTCTGGACCAACCTGGCCGAGGCGGTGGAACGCACCGTGGCCGTCCACCGCGATTGTCTGACCGCCGCGATGGCCGCCCGGGCCGACGGCGACACCGAGGATGCCGGGGTCGGCGGCGGTGAACAGCCCGCTGCGGAGGGCCGTCTGCAGCCGGCGGCACCGGTCGGGCCGGGAGAGCGGACGGACCGGTGGGCAGTTCGAACCCGTGAGCGGCACTCCGCCGTGCACGCGCTGCTGGCCGACGGGGTCGCGATCAGGGACATCAGCAGACGACTGGGGCTCTCACGGGGCACGGTCCGTCGTTTCGCCCGCGCCGACACCGTGGAGCAATTGCTGACCCGCAACGGAACCGGGCGTCGACCCGCATGCTCGAGCCGTTCAAACCCCACCTGCACCGACGCTTCGGCGAGGGATACACCAGTGCCACCGCCCTGTTCGCCGAGATCGCCGCACGCGGCTATCGGGGCGGGTACACGCCGGTGCGCCAGTACCTGCGGCAGTTGCGCACCACCGGGGGCGTCCCGCGGCCACCGCGCAGGCCGCCCTCGGTCCGCCGGGTCGTCGGCTGGATGATGACCGACCCGCCGAACCTGGACCAGGAGGACCGGCGGAGGCTGAATGCCATCCTGGCCGCCAGCCCTTCGCTGCATGCACTGGCCGGTCACGTCCGCTCGTCCGCCACCATGATGTGCTCGCTGCGTGGTCGGGAACTCGAGTCGTGGATGGCCGCTGTCGAGGCTGACGATCAGCCGGCCCTCCGGTCCTTCGTGGTGGGCCTGCGCCGGGATCAGGACGCGGTCACCGCCGGGCTTACCCTGCCCTGGAGCAGCGGGATCGTCGAAGGCCACGTGAACCGCGTGAAGATGCTCAAACGCCAGATGTTCGGCCGAGCCAAACCCGACCTGCTCCGTAAACGAGTACTGCTCACCGAGTGAGCCGATCGGGCCAGATCACGGAAATCGTGCCAGAACCCAAATTGGGTGAAGGTCGTTGCTGGTGTGGATGTGGCTCTCCGGTCCCTGGAGCTGCACTCGCAGTAAACATGGCGGCTGGGCGTTGCCTACCGTGCGCCGAACGCCTTCATCTGATTCCAGTCGAGCCCGGCGTCGGTGACGTCATCTTCGGTCAGGAGGATGTAGTGCCATCTGCCGTCGACTTTGCCGCTGTTGTTGACTGTGTTTGCCCAGGTCTTGGCGGCCTTCGCCTTGGCCTGGACATCTTCGGCGTTGGCGTCCTTGTTCATTTTGGTCTCGATGAGCCAGCACGTTCGTTGCCCGTCGACCTCCTCGATTGCGACGAGGTCGGGGTTGTACTCGCGGCCCTCCTGTGTCCAGGTGATCGGCAGGTCGTTGATGTGGAGGCGTGCCCATACGATGACGTTGGGAGCCTCGTCGAGCGCCTGTGCAGCCTTGTACTCAGGTGAAGTGTCGAACCAGGCATACTCGTAGAGGCACTTCTTCCAACCGTTGTAGGCGACCGACTTCGAGTGCGGCTCGGAGTGTCCGCCAAGGTGCTCCTTGGCGACCTGGCGTTCCTTCTGCAACCTATGGAACTTCACCTCATCGGAGAACACAACGTCCTGACTGGCGACCTTCTTCAGCTGGTCTGTAACGAGGTTGGTGAGCCTGCGGGACGCGCGCTCCCAGAATGCGGACAAGTGTTTTTGCGCGTCGGTGCCCATACCGTCAATGAGCAGATTGGCGAGGCGCTGTGCCGCTCGCGCTTCTCCTGCTTCCGGGCGGACACTGGGGGCGCGCATGATGGCCCTCACGAGACCAGCCCGCGAGGTTTCGAGTGGGATATCAAGGGCAAGGGACTCGACCCTCGCCTCGGCTTGTACGCCGCGGACGGTGCCACTCTCGTCAGGCCGCAGCAGCGTCCGGCGCAATTCGGTATCAGCCTCGGTCGCGAGAGCCTTGCCGAGCGCAGTGAACGGCGCGTCGTCATGAATCTGGTTGAGGGAGATCACTGCCTTGGAGGCGACCTTCTGCGTGTACGGAATCGCGATCTCAGCGCGGTCCGGGAGCGGGTAGTGCTTCCGAATTCTGGACTCGGTCTGCTCTGCCGCGTCCTTGGCCTTCCCCAAGAGATGCTGCAAGTCGACGATTCCACCCGCAGGCGTAGGCCCCACAAGGAGCGAGCCGGAGGTCTGTGGACCGGTCTGCTGGGCGGCAGGCGCCTTGTCACCGGCGGCGGCGTTGCCTGGCACCGCGTCTGCGGGGATGACATCAGCCGCTTCATCGACGATTTTTCTGCGAGCGACCAGCTTGCCCTCTGCGGTGCGGCGGATCTCGGCGAGTACGGCGTGGTCGATGAACTTCTCGTTAAGCGCTTGCCGCTTGGCCAGCAGGGCCTCATAGCGCTCATGAGCGAGCACCTCGACAGTATCGAGCATCTCGACCCCAGTGTACGTCCCGAACGGGAGTCTCATGCCTCGACCCAGCGTCTGTTCGGTGAGCACGGACGACACGCTGGCACGCATGGAGGCGATGACGTAGACGTTCTTGACGTCCCAGCCTTCCTTCAGCATGCCCACGCTGATGATGACGCGGACGGGTGACTGCGGGTCCTCCACATCCTCCAGCGCGGCCAGTGCCGCTTCCTTCTCGTCGCCCTTGAGGTTTGAGTGAACGAGCAGCGTGCGGCCGATCCAGGCGCCGTTGTCGAATGCTTCGCTGTCGAACAACTCCTGGTAACGATCGGCTTCGGCCGTGTCTTGCGCGATGACGAGCATGACCGGGTTGATGCGCGGGATGCCTTCTTCGTCGCACCGCGCGTGGGCGAGGCGCTCCTTATAGCGGAGCAGCGTGACCCCGTCGAGGAGTTTGGTGTGGTCGTCGTTCCGGTCGTCCTTGCGTGCGACAAGGACGGGCGTCTTGACGAGCTGGTCCGTGATCGCGCGGGCCAAGGGGTAGCGGTAGACGACGAGGTTCTCGTCGGCCTTCGCAGGTGTTGCCGTCAGGCCGACGACGAGTTCGGGCCGCAGGTCGGTGATGGTCTTCGAGAACGCCGGGCCGCGGTAGCAGTGGTGCTCGTCGGCGAGGATGACCAGGTCATCGAGGTTGCTGAGCCAGTTGAACAAGGAGCCGCCGAGCCACTCCTGGTACTCGTGTGTGGCGCGCCCTTCACCGGTCTTCGAGGTGAGTGCCTGGACGGTGAAGATAAACAGTTTGGTCCTGCTGCTGTCCTCCATCACCTTGCGCGTTGCCGGACTTTTGAAGTTGTCGGCCGTGATCACGAACGGCTCGGACTCCATTGCGTCGGTCAGTGACTTGCGGTGACCCGGGCTGAAGTTCTTGATGCTCTTGTCCCGGATCGTGCGACCTGGGGCGAGGAGCAGAAAGTTGCGGGCGGGGTTCACCAGGCCGGCGAAGTACTCGATGAGTCCGGCCATGACGTAGGTCTTGCCGACCCCGGTGGCCGAGTCGACGACACACTCGAACGGGGCCTCTTTCGCATCGACGTCAAAGTGCATTGAGGTCATCGCGGCGACGCTCTCGACCGCTGCGCGGTTGGGCTTGCGCAGTTCGAGTCGATGGGTGATCTCGGAGACGAGGTCGTCGTCAATACGGATGCCGCTCATGAGTCGGCTCCCTCCGGTTCCTGAGTACGGCGCGTGAAGGGAGAGGCCTTGGCAGCTCGTCGCCGGTAAGTGTCGAGCACGGCCTCTGGGATCTTTGTCAGCCGCGATCCCTTTCGGGCCTTGCGAAGCGACTCTTCGGCGTCTGGGTCGATCTGGGTCGCCCAGACTTCGACGATCTGCTTCTCGGGAAGTTGGTCAAGGATCGCCGCCACTGTGCCGTGCCCGACGAGGCCGTCCAGGATTACGTAACGCACCTGACCGCGCTTGGCTGCGAAGATCCCGTCAGGCCGGTAACGAACGCCGAGTTGGGCGCACATCGCTTGCGCGAGGTCGCCCTGGGTAGCCCATTCAGCGAGGACGATGATGTCGGCAACGCTCTCGAACATCGACGGGCCGACTTCGAGGTGCGTGAATCCGCCACCGCCGTGCCAGATGGTCGTGGTCTGGCTCTTGGTCTTCGTGGTGTTCCGGAGCGTTTTTATTGCGTCCTTGTCGACGTCGACAGCTTTCACGACCTTGTTCAGGAGTCGGTTGAACTCCTGCGCCTCGTCGGGCGTCACATCGTCCGGGAGGTTGGCGTCTGCGACGCGCTCCGTCGAGGTGGTGATTCCGCCCGGCTCATCGCCGTTCACTACCCTCGTGAGCCGTGGTTTCGTGTAGGTAGCCACCGTGGCTGGGAGTAGCTCGACGGTTACCCAGCGCCGGCCCATCTTGTGCGCAACCGCTGCGGTTGTTCCAGAGCCGCCGTAGCAGTCGAGAACGATATCGCCGGGGTTCGAGCCAATGTGGATGACCCGTTGGAGCAGTTCCTCTGGCTTCGGGGTGGCGAAGGCGTGGAGGTCCGGGAATAGGTCGCGGACCTGGTTCTTGCCGCGCAACGACCCCCCGACGTCCGATGCGAACCATAGTGTCTCCGGGACACGCCCCTCGTCGGCCAGGTGCTTCTTGCGCTGGATGCGTTCCTTGTCGAGGTCGAGGAAGACCAACTCGGGCCATGATCCCGCCCTGTATCTGGCGCGTGCTGCCTTGGCTGCGTCTTCCAACGGCTCGGCGAGCATGATGGCCGGGACACCCGGCTTGACCCGATCGGGGGTCGTGCCGCAGATCGTGGCTCGGCGTTCCTCATCGCCGATGTCGCGTAGCTCATATTTGGCGTACTCGTTCATCTGCTCAAGGAACCAAGACTGCGCTTTACCCCAGCATCGTCCGGGGGTCGGGTACATCAGCCCGCCGGTGATCGGGTGTTGGATGGCGTAGACCATCGGGTGGTTGGTAGAAGCCTTCCCCGCCGTTGCGTCCCCGTCGCGCCAGGGCACCGGGTCGCCGTCTCGGGAGCGATAGCGGGATGTATTCGAGGATGCAAGCCGCTTCATTCGGTTCGGGGCCCAGCGGTCGGTCTTGCGGTACACCAACAGACTGTCATGGGAGATCGAGAAGCCTGTGGTGTCGTTACGCGGCGATGTGGCCTTCTGCCACACGACCTCTGCAACGAAGTTCTCGGAACCGAGTTCTTCGTCCAGCACTGAACGGCAGCGGTGCACCTCAGCGTCATCGAGATGCACCCACACCGAGCCATTGTCAGACAGGAGCGGCTTGATCTGCCTCAACCGGTCGCGAAGCATCGTGAGCCAGATCGAGTGCTCGATGTTGTCGTCGTAGTGGGTGAACGCCTGCCCCGTGTTGAAGGGAGGATCGATGTACACCAACTTCACCTTGCCGTAGTAGCGCTCGGCGTACTCGGGGACCTTGTTGAGGACGTCCAGAGCATGCATGGCGTCACCCGTGATGAGGAGGTTGTCGGTTGTGGGCTCGGGTAGCCCATCCGGCCGACTGTCGGGTGTCAGCGCTTCGACGCGCTCAACCTCGTGCAGGAGCCGAACCTCAGAGACGCGGTAGTCGGCCCGATCGACGAACGTGTAGTCGTACTTGCCGTCCCTCGTGGATAGGAGCGCTTTGTCCTTGTTCGTCCAGGTGAGTTCGAGCCCTCCGCTGTACCCCGCCGCCATGCAACATCCCGTCCACTGCGTCCCTAGCCTGCTGGTACCAATCTTGCCCGAACAGCCGAGCGCCTGTCTGCGAGACAGCCTCACTGATCCGAGATCGCCCGAAGTATTCTTACGCTGTGGCCCGCCCCCGTGGCCATCCGCACCAGCGAGCGGTCGAACCGCTCGCTGCCAGGCCGGTGACTTCTCGATCCCAAGCGGGGGCCGATCATGCCAGCGTCGTAGCGCGGCCCACCGCACTGTGACTCGGCTAGTCGGGTGATCCACACTGGGGTCACGCGCCGTGTCGGAACGAATGCCTAACGTGGTGGTCGTGACGCAGGCCAGGCGCCCTGACCGGACCCTCTCCCACTTCAATGAGTCGCGCGAGTTCGTGGACAGCGCCACGGCGTTGCACTTCCCCGACACCAAGCCCGTCCGGTGCTTTACCGCATAGGGCAGCAAGGTGAAACGCCTGGAACCGTGGTCGAAGACGCCCGCGATACCGACAACGACGGTTCGCCAGCGTCACCACCCGCGAACGCACACGGAGCCGGCCGCACCGACTCGGGGAAACGCACGAGCGTCACGCAGAAGCCCGCTGGCCCGAGGTGGAATGGCGCCGTTGGGGCCGTCGACTGTCGGCACATGTGCTGACCTCGGGCGATGTCCGGGCGCTGCTCGCCCGCGCCGACGAGCTGGGCTTGCCCACCGAAAGTGCACCGTCCGCGCCTTGCCGGTGGATCGGTCTTGGCGAGGACACGTTTACACCGGTGCGATCCACGCTCCATACTGAGCGTGGGAACGTGTGTTCGGCGTTTGAGTCCGGCTTCTGTCTTTATTCATGCTGCGGTGTGTGGAGCAAACCTGGAGCAGGTGATGGTGTTGAACGACGCGCGACGGCTTCGAACGGCGGTGAACGGCACTGGCTGACGGGCGGTTTTTCCGTTTACGCTGGTCAGGGCGACGGCCGGACCACGCTGGCAGAGTGAGGCTCTGCTTCCTGTTGGTTGCAGTTCTCCGCATTTGGCACGCATTGGTGGGTGTTGGGCACAGTTCGTTGATGTGGTGGGGTCCGTGCGTCTCGGGTGTGACTGCAGCGCGCGGATTGTGGGCTGTCCGCTGAAGAGACCGTTGACCTGCTCTCGACCACGCCTCGCGCGGTCCGAGTCGCTCAGCGCCGCGCGCTCACCAAGCTCCGCGTTCTGCTCGCCGACCGGCGCGTTGCCGGCCTGACCGGCTGAGTTCACCCAACCGCGCGGCACCCCGACCACTCCACCCTCCGCCGCTCGCACCGTCGGAGCGGTTGCTAGGTTCACCGCGTGCGCGTGACCCACCTCCAAGTGGACCTGGTCGATGTCGAGCACGCCGTCGGTCGGACCACCTACGACCGGGGCACCGACTACGCGCTGCGGGGTGCCGTCCTGGGCGTGGCGTGGAACGACATGGACACCGCGCTGCATGGCACGGTGCGCGGCAGGGGCGACGTCTACGAGGCGTCCGCGTACTTCGACGAAGTCGACGACGGCGTCATCGGGTTCGCCCACGGCGAGTGCACCTGCCCCGTGGGGTTCAACTGCAAGCACGTGGTGGCGGTGGTCATCGCCGCCACCCGGCACCCATCCGGCGGCAAGAAGCCGAAGACGACCTGGGACGAGGCGTTCCGGGACCTGCTCGGGACGGGCCGGCACGCCGGCGGGGACGCGCCGCTGGCCGTCGAGCTGACGCTCGCGCCGCACAAGCCGCACACCCGGGCAGAGCCCGCCCTGAACGCGCGGATCGTGCGACGGGGCAAGACAGGGTGGGTCGCGAGCGGGCTGGGCTGGAACCAGCTCGACGCCTACCAGGTCAAGGATTACCGCGCAGTCCACGTGCGGCTGTTGCGGGAGCTGTACGGGCTGTACCTGGCCGGCACCCGCCCCGGCTACCACTCCTACTACGACGCCAGGACGATCCAGCTGACCTCGTTCGACTCCGCCAAGCTCTGGCCGTTGCTCGACGAGGCGCGGGAAGCCGGCCTGCGGCTGGTCCACGGACGCAGGTCGTGGGGCGACGTGGAAGCCCCCGCGGTGGCGCGGATCGCCCTCGACGTCACCAGGGACGGCAAAGCCGACCGGGTCCGCCCGGTGATCGAGGTGGACGGCGCCACGTCCGGGATCGAACCGCTCGGCTTCATCGGCTCCGACGGCCACGGCCTGGTCTACGCGGACCCGACGTGTGCACCGGCTGGAGCCGACAGCCGCCACCGGCACTTCCGGCTCGCCCGGTTCGCCACACCGGTCCCACCGGGGCTGCGGGAGCTTGTGATCGACGACAAGCACCTCACCGTCCCCCAAGCCGGCCGCGACCGGTTCCGCGCCGAGATCTACCCGCGCCTGCGGCGCCTGGCCCCCGTGACCTCCTCCGACGGCACCTTCACACCCCCGGACATCTCCGGCCCCACCCTCGTCGTGCGCACCGAGCACGGCGCGGGGCACGCCGTGGGCGTCGACTGGGAATGGGCTTACGAGATCGGGGACTCCCGGCTGCGCGTGCCGCTGGACGCGGCCGGGGCGGACGACGGCTACCGCGACCTCGACGCGGAACGCGCCGTGTTGGCCTCGGTCGAGCACCTCGTCCCGCAGCCCGACCGGGTCACCCTGAGCGGCCTGGACACCGTGCGGTTCGTCACCGGGACGCTGCCGCTGCTCGCCGGGAACCCCGGCGTCGAGGTCGAGACCACCGGCGAGCCGGTCGACTACCGCGAGGTGAGCGACGCGGTGTCGATCGGCGTGTCGACCACGGCACTGGCCGGGGAGACCGACTGGTTCGACCTCGGCGTCACGATCGCCGTCGAGGGCGCGCCGGTGCCGTTCGTCGAGGTGTTCTCGGCGCTGAGCCGGGGCGAGTCGCACGTGCTGCTCTCCGACGGCGCCTACTTCTCCCTCGACAAGCCCGAACTCCGCGCGCTCACCGGGCTGATCGACGAAGCCCGGACCCTCCAGGATGCCCCCGGTGACGAACTGCGGATCAGCCGCTTCCAAGCCGGCCTGTGGGAGGAACTGGCCGGCCTCGGCGTCGTCGAACGCCAAGCGGAGGCGTGGCGGCAGCAGGTCGAGGGCCTGCTGTCCGGTGAGGCCCTCCGCGCCTACCAGGTGCCCGCCACCCTCGACGTCCGACTGCGCCCCTACCAGGTCGACGGCTTCCGCTGGCTCGCCTTCCTCTGGGAAGCCGGGCTCGGCGGCATCCTCGCCGACGACATGGGGCTGGGCAAGACGGTGCAGTCGCTGGCGCTGATCTGCCACGCGAAGGCGACCAGGCCCGGCGGACCGCCGTTCCTCATCGTCGCGCCCACGAGCGTCGTGTCCAACTGGGCCGCCGAAGCGGCGCGCTTCGCACCCGGCCTGGACGTCGTCGCCGTGCCCGACACCGCCCGGCGGCGCGGCGTGCCGCTGGACGAGTTGATTGCCGGAGCGGATGTGGTGGTCACCTCGTACGCGGTGTTCCGGATCGACTTCGACGCCTACTCGGCCGTGCCGTGGTCCGGACTCGTGCTGGACGAGGCCCAGTTCGCCAAGAACCACCAGTCGAAGCTCCACCAGTGCGCGCGGGCGCTCCCGGCGCCCTTCAAGCTGGCGATCACCGGCACGCCGATGGAGAACAACCTCATGGAGCTGTGGTCGCTGCTGTCGATCACGGCGCCTGGGCTGTTCCCGAACCCGGCCCGGTTCCGGGAGTACTACGGCCTGCCCGTCGAGAAGCGCGGGGACGCCGGCCGGCTGGCGCGGCTGCGGCGGCGCATCAAGCCGCTGGTCAAGCGCCGCACCAAGGAACAGGTCGTCGCCGACCTGCCCGCCAAGCAGGAGCAGGTGCTCGAAGTGGAGCTGCACCCGCAGCACCGCAAGGTCTACCAGACCCACCTCCAGCGGGAGCGGCAGAAGGTGCTCGGCCTGGTCGACGACGTGGACCGGAACAGGTTCACCATCCTGCGGTCGATCACCCTGCTGCGCCGCCTCAGCCTGCACGCCGGGCTGGTCGACGACCAGCACGACGAGCTGCCGTGCGGCAAGATCGACGCGCTGGCCGGACAGCTCCATGACGTGGTCGACGGCGGGCACCGGGCCCTCGTCTTCAGCCAGTTCACCGGTTTCCTGGACAAGGTCCGTGCCCGGCTCGACGCCGCCGGGATCGAGTACTGCTACCTCGACGGCAAGACCCGCAATCGCGCGGCCGTGCTCAAGCGGTTCAAGGAAGGCGCCGCGCCGGTCTTCCTGATCAGCCTGAAGGCGGGCGGGTTCGGGCTCAACCTCACCGAGGCGGACTACTGCTTCCTGCTCGACCCGTGGTGGAACCCGGCGACCGAGGCGCAGGCCGTGGACCGGACCCACCGCATCGGCCAGACCCGCAACGTCATCGTGTACCGCCTCGTCGCGACCGACACCATCGAGGAGAAGGTGATGGCGCTGAAGGCGAAGAAGGCCGAGCTGTTCACCAGCGTCATGGACGACGGCGACGTGTTCGGCACCGCCCTCGACGCCGACGACATCCGCGAGCTGTTCGCACCATCATGAACGGCTCCCCGTCCGCCGCCGGCCACGACGCGGTCGTCGAGTCCTGAGATCGCCGTGACCCATCCTTCGCAAGGGGGTCGGCTACCGGCTTGCGGTAGCAGGTGAGTGCTTAGGCAGGTTGCGCGGGTTCGAGGCGGATGTCAGCTCGGCATTGTCAGCGGATGCGCACCTGTTTGTGCCGGTACGACTGTCGCGGCGACTTGTGGGGCGGGCGGGAGTCAAGGACGGCGATCCCATCCCGGCGAACTGCTCGACTGGGAGGCTGGCGGGAGACTTCGGCGAGCCTGCCGATCTCGTCGGGCTATCGACGCGTGGGACGACGAGTTTCAAGCTGTCTGCGACCTGGACGATCCGATGGGCTCCGGATTTCGGGACGAGGCGACCACGGCGGCGTGGTATGAGCAGGGTGAGCGGTTGGCCGAGTGGTTGGCCGCGGCATTTCCGGTGCGGGTCGAGTTTCACACCGCGCGTGGAGACCGTGTGTTCGGCGGTTGAGGTCGGCACTTGTTGCCGCCGTTCACACCGCGGTGTGTGGAGCAAATCTGGAGCAGACGGAAGAGCTGAACGACGTGCGACGGCTTCGAACGGCAGCGGACTGCGCCGGCTGACGTGCCGGTTCTCTGTTTGTGCTGGTCAGGGCGCTTGTGGAACAGCACTGGCAGTGTGAGGGTCAGGGGTTCGAGTCCCCTCAGCTCCGCAAGTTAATAGCTCGTCTGATTCGCCCGCTGACCTGCGGTATGCAGGTGGCGGGCGATCTTTTATATGTCCACTGTGGACTGCGGTGGCTGGTCTGGAGCAGGCGGTCGCTCCGCACGAATTGTCGTCAGCGCTGTGCTCCAGGTCTCGGTAAACCGGCTGAGTGGATCTGCTCACGGCCTTTTCAGTGGCCGTAACGGCTGCCAATGTCCGGCTCCGGCGCGCTGCCCCTGCAACGGCCCCCTGGGTGGCCGTCAGCGGGCGCATGCAGCAGTCGCTGCTCTGGACGATGTTGGTCTGCCGCCAGCTGACGCATGTAAGGCGTTCACCGGTTCACATGAACTCGCTCAGGAGACCGCGGAGTGGGTTCAGCGGCAGAGTGGCCTCCCAGGAACTAGGGGCAGGTGTGTCAATCGATGTAGAGCGTCACGCCGCTGAGAACCTGCACGTCAGCCCGCCGGCCGGCCCGACGCGCAGCGCCAGGCGGACCGGTGGGCATTGCTGTCTCGGCCGAAACAGTGCGGCTCACGGGCGGTTCAGTGTCAGCTCAGTTCTCGCTCAGCGGTGTCCGGATTCTGGACCTTGACCGGGTCGTACGGCCTGAGGTCCTCTCGCCACCGCTCCGATCGGAGCGGCCGAGAGTCGAGTAACCGGGAGAGAGTCCGTGAAGAGCATCAATCGGGTGCTGGTCGCCGCTGCGCTCAGCGCCGCGGTGTCGGCACCGATGGTCCAGACAGCCACAGCGTCCACGAACCTACCGGCATCCGGTGCCGCCGCGTCGACGATTGCGACGGTTGACCGCGGTGACGCCATCGATCAGGTCGTGCCCGAGCTGACCCCGGCCGAGCAGCGCCAGTGGGCGGGAATGGTCTCCACCTCCGAGGGGCGTGCCCGCGTACTGACCACCCTGCAGGAGTCCTTCGGCAGTGCCATCACCATCGGCGTGCCAGGGGCCGCGGCCGACGGGGAGATGCGCACCAACCTGGCCACCGGTATCACCGGTGACCACTTCTGGATCATCGTCTCCTACGCCGATGTGGTGAACGGCGCCGTCGCCGCCGGTGTGGCCGCCTGTGCCACGCGGCTGCCCCGCCCGCTGTGCGCCGCAGCCGGTGATCTGATCAACAAGTGGGCCGCGGGCTGGGGGAACGCCACCAACCACGGTATCTGGGCCGAGGTGTACTGGTGGCCGCCGAACGTGAAGGTCGGCCGCTGGTAACAGTTCCGCCCAGCACGTCACTGACGCCCCCCTCGCCGAGAAGGCGAGGGGGGGCGTCAGTGACGTGCTGCCACGTTCCCGGCGACAGGCACCAGATGTTCGCCGAGCACTTCGAAGATCAGTGTGCAAGGCTGCGATGACATCCTCATCCGACCGGTTGAACGGTAACCGCAGTGCGCCTCGGTGTTCTCGGAACCACACTGATCGAAGACGACAACGGACACGTGGTAGACATCACGAAGTCGCAGCCGCGTGCGGTGCTGGCGCTCCTGCTGCTGTCTGCAGGGCTGCCGGTGTCGATCGACCGCATCACCAAGGTGCTGTGGCGGGATGCTGCTGACGCACCGGTCGGTGCGGAGAACGTCGTTCAAGGCTGCGTCAGCCAGTTGCGCGGCGCATTGAAGAACCTCCACGACGTGTGGATCGAGCGGCGCGGTCCGGGATACATCCTGCACGTGGACCGGTCACTGGTCGACGTTCACCATTTTCGCGACCTCGTCGTGCGAGCGCGCGGCGAGCACGGCCTGGAGCGCAGGTCGTCGCTGCTCACCGAAGCGCTCGGACTGTGGCGTGGACCGAAAGCGCTGGCCGACGTCTCCTACTCGGAACTGGAGCCTGATGCCGCGGCGCTGGGTGAGGAGTACGCCAACGCGCTGGAGGACCGCGTCCAAGCCGATCTCGACCTCGGTCGGGAGGAACAACTCGTGGCGGAGTTGGTCGCCCACACGGGCCGGCACCCTGGCCGGGAGCGACTGCGGACGCAGCTGATCACCGCGTTGCACCGTTGCGGGCGTACCTCGGAAGCGTCACAGACTTACCTGAACTACCGCAGATGGCTCGTCGAGGAGCACGCCACTGAACCAGGGGAGGAACTGCGGCGCCTCCACAACGACATGCTCGCACTCCCGCGCCGCGACGAGTCCACGAGTGCCACCTCGCCCGCCGTCACGGTGTACACCTCGTGCCTCACCATCGCTGGAGCCTTGCCCCGCGTAGCCGACCTCGACAATCCGCTGCTGCTCGGTGTGCACCCAGCTCCACCTGTCGCCGACGACCTGCTAGGCGCCGACACGCACGATGTCCCGCCCTACGTGACGCGCGACATCGATCCGACCTTGCGAGCAGCCCTGCGCCCGTCAAGATTCGTGCTGGTCGTGGGTGCCGCGACAGCCGGCAAGACCAGAGCCGCCTACCAGGCGATGCGCACAGAATTACCCGGCCACCTCCTCCTCGCCCCTGATGACAAGGCCGGTCTGACCGTGGCGATCGACCACGCCGACAATCTCCGCGACTGCGTTCTGTGGCTGGACGATCTGGAGCACTACCTGGGGCGAGGCGGCCTGACGCGAGCAGCAATCGCCCGGTTCCTGACGTCCGAACACCACCGCGTAATCCTCTCCACACTCAGATCGGTGGAAGACACCCGTTACGCCACTCCCCACAACAAGGAACTGCTGCACTACGCCGTCCAAGCACTCAAGACCGCACGTCGCGTTTCTGTGGATCGGCTGTTCAGCCCAGCCGAGCAACGACGCGCAAGAGCACTGGCAGTACACGATTCGCGCCTGGCCCGTAGCCTCGCCACCGCCGACAGGTACGGCGTCACCGAGTCCATCGCGGCCGGCCCCGCCCTGTACGACATCTGGCGCGCAGCCCAGGCCGAAGGCTCCGAACAACACGGAGCGGCCATCGTCACTGCGGCTGTCAATTGCCGTCGAGCCGGTCTCACCCGACCGCTGAGCCGCCGGTTGCTCATCGACTTGGCCGAACAAGCCCAGCGAGAATTCGGTGGGTTACGACCCCAACCCGTTCCCGACCAGGATCAGGCATGGGCATGGGCGGCTGAACCGCGACTGGGGACGGCAGCCCTGATCACCCCAGACGGTCATGACGGCGGTGTCACGGTGTTCGAGTACCTCGTGGACGCGGTCACTGCTCAGACACCGAGCCCGGCCATCCCGGCCGCCGGTCTCGAACGCATGCTGAGGGAAGCCGACACCGAGGAAGCGTCCCGTATTGGTGGCACGGCGATCGAGCAGGGTGAGTTCGACATCGCCGTCGCGGCGTTCAATCACGCTTACCAGCACCAACGTGGCGAACTGGGAGCCGAACACCCCGAGACACTTGCCAATCGAGACCGACTGGCGTTCGCCCTGCGCACCGCCGGTCAGCCCGAACGTGCCGCCCATGAACACCGCGCCGTGCTGCACGCGCGCGTTTCCAGCCTGGGTGCTGAGCATCCCGACACCCTGGTCAGCCGCAACAACCTCGGTGTAGCCCTCTACCAAGCAGGGCGGTGGTCCGAAGCCGAGACGGAGCTGGCCACAGTCCTGCGAGTGCGCCGTCGAGTCTTGTCTGACGACGATCCTGAGATCGGCCGCAGCATCAGCAACCACGCGTCAGTGCTGATGGACTTGGGCCGCTGGTTCGAAGCCGAACGACTCGCCAGAGAAGCGGTGGTGTTCCGAACCAGGGTGCACGGCCCGGACGATCGCAACACGTTCAACAGCCGCAACAACCTCGGCTTGGTCTTGCAGGCATTGGGCCGGTACGAGGAGGCCGAAGCCGAGCACACCACCACGCTCGAAGCCCGTGAACGGCTCCTCCGACCCGACCACCCTGACATCCTCGAAAGCATGCACAACCGCGCCACAGCGCTGCGCCACCTCAACCGTGCGGAGGAAGCTGAACAGGAGCACCGCCAGGTCTTGCACCGCCGCGCGCAGACACTGGGCGAACACCACTACGAGACGATCGACACGCGTATTCATCTTGCTGCCGACCTGCTCGCTCTCCGACGTACCGCCGAGGCCGAAGAAGTCTCGGGTGAGGCGATCACCGTGGCTAACGCGGTGTATGGGCCAGAGCACCCCTACACGCTCGACGCCCACGACGTGCACGCACAAGCGCTGGCGGTCTCCGGCAAACACGCCGAGGCAGTCGATGAACTGACCACCGTGATCGATCTCCGAAGACGATTGCAGGGCGACGAGCACCCGTACACGCTGGCCAGCAGACTGCAATGGGCGATCGCACGGTCTCAACAGGGTGACCAGGACGTCGAACTCCTGCTAACCGAACTGCACGCCTCCGCCTCGGCGCTGCTCCGACCCCACCACCCCCTGGTTCGCAGCATTATGCAAGCGTTTAGCAGCCAAACGACACCAGGCGCGACAAAAGATTCGTCAACCGGGGATTGATCACTACCCGGAAGCAGTCGCAGAGTAGTAGGTGGTCCGTATCGTCTTCGACGCGGCGTCCGACAGTGGCAGTACGGCGATCAGTCCGGAGCGCCCAGCTTGGCGCGGCGGCACGTCCTGTCCCTAAACGTCGCCCGAATCGGGTAATCGGTGCCGCAAATCGGCGTCGCGTACCCGAACGCAACCGAGGAACGGCGATGGGCACCTACGAGGAGTCACCGGCCAGCACTAAGTTGAGCACCGCTCACAGCCGGGAATCCGGCCAGGGACCATCCTCACGGATCCGGCTCACGCCCGCAGCTGCTTGGCGAGCTCCGCAGGGGTCCAACCGGTAGGACTGGGGCGGCTCGGGCCGGGCCGTTCGGTTGGACCGGCACGTCGGGAACGAAATCGCCCCGGGCGTCGTCCCACACGGGATAGCGTGGCGCGATTTCCACGTCACCGGAGGGGGAGCCGATGACCGATCCGTTGGCCAACGTGCAGCGCCTGGTGGACGACTGGGAGCGCAACGCCGAGGAGAAGGCTGCCCGGTACGAGTCGATGCGGCAGGAGGTCGAGCGGATCTCGCTCACCCGGTCGGCCGCGGGTGGGGCGGTCAGCGTGACGGTCGGTCCGAACGGCATCCCCAGCGACGTGTCCATGACCGAGGGCGTCTCCAGGATGCGGCCGGAGCAGATCGCGGCGGCGGTGATGGAGGCGATGCGCCAGGCGCAGGCCGCCTACCCGGCCGAGTTGGCCCGGATCGTGGGGGAGACGGTCGGGGAGACCGCGTCGGGGCAGCACATCGTGGCCACCGCCGAGCGCAACTTCCCGCAGGCCGAGCAGGACGCCCCTCCGGCCCCGACGAACCGACCGCGCCGTGACGATGGCGACGACTTCAGCGACGACAGCTACCTGGGGTGACGCGATGACGGGGTACGAGGCCGTTACCGGTGAGATCGGCGCGTTGGCGGGCCGGGTGGAGGGCTTGGCGGACCGGCTCCGCACCGCTGCCGACGCCGCGCGGACGGTGGCGATGAACGACTCCGCCTACGGCGTGGTCTGCCAGCCGTTCGCGATGCTGTTGCAGCCGTTCGAGGACATGGGCGTGCAGGCGCTGACCAAGGCGGCGGAGACCGTGGCGGACAACGCCGCGGGGCTGCGTGAGACCTCCCGCGCCTATGACGCGCAGGAGTCCGGTGAGGCGGCGCGCTTCGACGGGATGAACACGTGAACAACCCCTTGGTCGCGACGGCGAAGAGCGACACGACGGCGGTCACCGGTATCGGCATCGCGGAGTCGGCGAGCGATCTGGCGCAGGGCATCTCCGACGGCAGCTGGGTCGAGGCCGGGCTGGGCGGTGTCGGCGTCGGGCTGGAAGTGCTGTCGATGGTGCTCGACCCGGTCGGCACGGTGGCGTCCTACGGCGTCGGGTGGCTGATCGAGCACGTGCAGCCGCTCAAGGAGGCGCTGGACTGGTTCGCGGGCGACCCGCCGGTGATCCGGTCGTTCAGCGAGACGTGGGGCAACGTCGCCGCCGAGGTCGGTCGTGTCGCCCAGGAGCTGGGCACGCAGGACGCGCCGGGTTGGCAGGGTGCTGCCGCGGAGGCCTATCGCGGTCACGCCGCGCAGACCGCGGACGCCATCGCCGGCGCCGCCACCCTGGCCGACGGGATCGGCACCGGTGTAATGGTGATGGGCGAGGTGGTCGCGGCCGTCCGCGAGATCATCCGCGACCTGGTCGCAGAGGTCGTCGGCAAGCTGATCACCTGGGCGTTGGAGGCCGTGGCGACACTGGGCCTGGCCACGCCGGTGATCGTCGCGCAGGCCACCTCGACGATCGCCAAGGTCTGCAACCGCATCTCCGACCTGGTCCGCAAGCTCGTCAAGACCATCGGCAACGTCACCCCGCGCATCCGCAAGGTCCTCGACAAGCTCGGGGAGATCATGGAGAAGCTGGGCAAGCTCGGCCGCAAGGCCGACGGCCCCGGCCCCCACGGCGTCACCAGCCCGTCAAGCGCCCCCAGCGCACCCGACGCACCGACCGTCAAGGGCCCGGACGGCACCACCAGCCCGTCGAGCGCACCGGACACGACCTCGCCCTCCGGCACGACGTCCCCGTCCGGCACCACCACCCCCTCGTCGGCCACCACCCCGAGCAGCTCCACCACTCCCGACACCACCAGTCCGGACGGCGCGTCACCCACCACGTCCCCGGAGAGCCCGCGGCAGACCGACGGCCCCGGGAACAGCGGGCGGCACGACGGCGACATCGACAGCACGGTGGACGACCCGCACAGCGCTTCCCAGTCGGCCGACCGGCCGTTCTGCGAGGACGACCCGATCGACGTCGCCACGGGTGAGGTGGTGCTGTCGCAGACCGACGCCACGTTGCCCGGCCTGCTGCCGCTCGTGTTCTCCCGGCACCACCAGTCCTCCTACCGGGCCGGGCGGCTGTTCGGCCCGTCCTGGGCCTCCACGCTGGACCAGCGGGTCGAGGTCGGTCCGGCCCACGTCTGGCTGGCGACGGACGACGGCCGCCTGCTGCGCTTCCCCAAGCCGGACGGCGCGGAGACCGTGCTGCCGGACTTCGGCCCGCGTTTCACGCTGCGCCGCAGCGGCGCGGGCTACGAGGTGACGCACCCGCAGCAGGGGGTGACGTGGGAGTTCCAGCCCGTCGGCGCGGAGTGGGACGCGCGCTCGACGTTGCCGCTGGCGGCGGTCCGGCGGCGGGCGGGCGGTGAGATCGTCGTCGACTACGACGGCGGAGGCATGCCGACGCGCGTGCGTCACTCCGGTGGGTACGAGGTCGCGGTCGACACGGCCGGCGGGCGCGTGACGGCGCTGCGGCTGGCGTCCGCGCCCGAGCCGATCACCTTGACGCGCTACGCCTACGACGACGCGGGACAGCTGTCCGAGGTGACCAACTCGTCCGGCGCCGCGTTGCGCTTCACCCACGACGAGGACGGCAGGCTCACGTCCTGGACCGACCGCAACGGCGTCTGGTACCGGTACGTCTACGACGACCAGGGCCGGGCCACCACGACCATCGGCTCCGGTGGGGCGCTCAACGGCACGTTCACCTACGAGGACCGCCGCACCACGCACACCGACACCCTGGGCAACGCGACCACCTACGAGCTCAACGAGCTGGGTCAGGTGGTGCGGCAGATCGATCCGCTCGGCGCCGTGACCACCCGCGAGTGGGACCGCTTCGACCGCCTCGTGGCGGTGACCGACCCGCTCGGCCACACCACCCGCTACGCCTACGACGAGGGCGACGTCACCACGATCACCCGACCGGACGGGACGACGGTCACCGCCGCCTACGCCGGCGCGGGCCTGGCGACCGAGGTCACCGACCCCGCGGGCGGCAGGTGGGTGCGCGAGTACGACGCCCACGGCAACCTGGTGGCCGAGACGGACCCGGCCGGCGCCACCACGAGGTTCGAGTACGACGGACGCGGCCACCTCAGCCTCACCACCGACCCGCTCGGCAACGTCACGCGGTACGAGACGGACGCCGCCGGGCTCATCAGCGCGATCACCGACCCGCTCGGCGCCACCACCCGGCACCAGCGGGACGTCTTCGGCCGCGTCGCCGCCACGACCGACGCGCTCGGCGGCACGACCCGGTACAGCTGGACCGTGGAGGGGAAGCTGCTGGCGCGCACCCGTCCCGACGGCAGCACTGAGCGGTGGCGCTACGACGGCGAGGGCAACCAGGTCGAGCAGGTCGACGCGCTCGGGCAGGTCACCCGCACGGAGTTCACCTTCTTCGACCTCCCGGCCGCGCGCACCGCTCCGGACGGCTCCCGCACGTCGTACGCGTACGACACGGAGCTCCGGCTCGTCGAGGTCGTCGGCCCGCACGGTCTGAGCTGGCGCTACGAGTACGACGCCGCGGGCCGTCTGCGGCGGGAGGTGGACTTCGACGGCCGGGTGCTCGCCTACACCTACGACGCCGCCGGCCGGCTGTCCACCCGCACCAACGGCATGGGCGAGACGGTCGTCTACCAGCGCGACGTCCACGGCGACGTGGTCGCGAAGCACACGCCGACCGGGACGTCCACCTTCGACCGCGATGCCTGCGGTCGGGTGGTCCGGGCGACCAACCCGGACACCGAGGTCGTCTACGAGCGGGACGCCCGGGGGCGCGTGCTGGCCGAGACCGTCGCCGGGCGGACCGTCCGGTCGGGGTTCGACGCCGTCGGCAGGCGGGTGTTCCGCGAGACCGCGGTGGGCGTGACCTCCGCCTGGGAGTACGACGCGGCGGGCAACCCGGTGGCGTTGCACGCGACCGGTGGCAGCCTCGCCTTCCAGCACGACCCGCTGGGCCGCCAGGTCGAGCGGAGCCTGGGCGACCTCACCGTCACCCAGTCGTGGTCGCCCGCCCACCAGCTGACCGGTCAGGTCGTCGCGGCCAAGCAGCCGATCACCCACCGCAGCTGGCGGTACCGGCCGGACGGCCACGTCGAGGGAGTCGTCGACCCGACCGGTGAGCGCCGGTTGGTGCTGGACCGGCGGGGACGCGTCGTCTCCGTGCAGGGGCAGGGCTGGTCCGAGCGCTACGACTACGACCCCGTCGGCAACATCACCCGGGCCGACCTGCCGGTCGCGGACCACGGGTCCGAAGGACCGCGCGAGTACGCCTCCACGCGCCTGCGCAGCGCGGGCCGCACCTCCTACGTCCACGACCGGCAGGGCCGCGTGGTGCAACGGCGGCACCGCACGTTGTCGGGGCAGGTCCGGCTCTGGCGCTTCGAGTGGAACGCCGAGGACCGGCTCACCGGCGTGACCACCCCGGACGGCGACACCTGGCGGTACCGCTACGACCCGATGGGCAGGCGGATCGCGAAGGAGCGCTTCGACGCGGCCGGCGGTGTCGTGGAACGGCTCGACTTCACCTGGGACGGCACGCGGCTGGTCGAGCACGTCCACAGCAGCGGCACGAGCAGCACCTGGGAGTACCAGCCGGGATCGGTCACCCCGATCGCCCAGGTCGACCAGGACGAGGTCGACCGGCGCTTCTACGCGATCGTGGCGGACGTCGTCGGCAGCCCGACCGAACTGGTCGACGCCCGCGGCGAGGTCGGGTGGCGGCGCACGAGCACCCTGTGGGGTCGAACGCTGTCCCAGGCAGGCGGGGCTGCCTGTCCGCTGCGGTTCCCCGGCCAGTACCACGACCCGGAGACCGGCTGGCACTACAACCACTTCCGCTACTACGACCCGGAAACCGGGCGGTACGCCTCACCGGACCCGCTGGGACTGGTGCCGTCCGTCAACCCCGGCGCGTACGTGCCGAACCCGACCCGGCAGATCGACCCGCTCGGCCTGCAGGGCTGCGACGTCAGCGGTGACGAGGCCAAGCAGCAGGCGCTGGCCGACGCCGGTGTGCCGCCGGGTTCGGAGCCCTTGGACAGCCGCATGGTGCCGTCGACGACGCCGAGCGGCCGGCAGATCCTGGACGAGAACTACCAGCCGGTCTACTTCCCCGAGGAGATCTACCTCAACAACCGGGACGAGCTGATCGCGTTCCAGGACCACTACACCGGCCACCAGTTCGGTGAGGGTGGAGTGGGCGACCAACCCCCGCACGTCCATGTGCGACCCTACGAGAACACCCGCAACGGCCAGGTCCCCGGAGCGCAGGAGCACTACTATTACAACCCCAGCCTGGGCAGACCGACTCCTGCCCAATGATCAGAAGTCGCTGGCCCGGTTCTACCCGCAGGGACCGGACTTCACCGGCTCGGTGCTGCGATCGATCCGGTTCGAGCGCCGAGGGCCCGGCTGCACGCTGCGCCTCGACCTGCCGGTCGCGTCGGACGTGCCCGGCTACAGCCGTGTGCAGGCGCACCTGGGGTTCCTGGCGGTCGACGATGTGCGGCTGTCCGGCGGCGCGGTGCTCCCGGCCACCGTGTCGATCGAGTTCGCGGAACGCCCGCGAGCCCGGCTGGCCGTGTCGGTGACCGGCGAGTCGCTGCGCCTGACGCTGACGTGCGCCGAGCAGTTCCGCTTCGGCAAGGTCAGCGCCCACAACTCACCCCCGGACGCGGTGGACGACGGGCCGCACGAGTTCACGAGCAGGCTGGACCAGCGGCTGTACACGGCCGTCCCCGGACCGGAGATCGACACCTACCATGAGCACATCTGACCTGTCGGCGTTCGAGCTCTACGCCCTGCACTGGGACGAACGCGACCAAGCCGTCACCGCATCCTTCGAAGGCCCACTGGACGACGCCGCCCGCGAGACCTGGGACGCGCCGCCCGAGCACGACTGGATCCGGTTCCACCTCAGGTTCGCCGCGGTCGAGGACGTGGAGGTGCGCGGCTGGAGCTACCAGCTGCCTACCAGGGTGGAGCAGGTGTCGGTGGGGGACCGGGTCAAGGTCACCGTGACGGGAGAGGGCACCGACGTCCGCTTCACCTCCGCCCCTGCCGTGCGGGTGGGGAGTCGAACCTCCCAAGCCGGATCGCTCTGACCGGTACGCGCCCCGGCACTCCAACCGACGCCTGGCACGACCGAAGCCTCACGGGCCGCCGCGGTGGGGTGGTGACTGCGGCGGCCCGGGAGGAGGTCGGCGGGTTTACTTCGTGGCGCACAGGGCCTTGTCGAAGAACGCGAGGACGTCGTACTGGTGGACTTCGTCGTTCGTCCCGGCGAGGGTGACCGCCCGGCCTTCAGGGGTGATCGCGGTACGGGTTTGGAAGCCGTCGGCGTCGCCGCCGTGGCCGTAGGCGGTGATCCCGCAGGTCAGCTTCATCTCGATGGTGCCAAGGCCGTAGCGCCAGTTGTCGGGGAAGCCGGGGGCTTCCACGGTCTGGCGCATCTCCGCCAGTCGACCGGGCTTGATCAGCCGACCTTCCTGCAGGGCGACCAGGAACTTGTTCACGTCGCTCGGGGTGGCGATCATCTGCCCCGCGGGACCTGCGATCGACGGGTCGAACCGGGTGATGTCGATCAGGTCGCCGTCGATCGGCTGGTTCTTGTCGTTCCTGGGCAGCAGGTAGCCCTGGGGGTGGGGGGAGCGGATCTCCCGGTCGCCGGGGGCCGGGTAGTAGGTCTCCTTCAGCCCGATCCGGTTGATGATGCGGTCGGTGACGACCTCGGCGAACGGGCGTCCCGCGACCTTCTGCGCCACCAGCCCCAGCAGCACGTACCCGTTGTTGCTGTACCCCCACACCCTGTCCTGCCCCGGGGCGAACGTCGGTGCTTGCGCCAGCGCCGCGTCCAACACCTCGCGGGTGTCGAAGTACCGGTCCTTGATCGGGAGGATCCCGTTGGGCATCAGGGGGATACCGGTGGTCATCCCGCTGGTGTGGTTCAGCAGCTGCCTGATGGTGATCGTCCGACCGTCGATCGCCGCACCGTCACCGGTGCCCCGCACCACGCCCGGCAGGAACTTCTCCACCGCGTCGTCCAGCGCGAGCTTGCCCTCGTCGGCCAGCTGCAGGATCGCCACGGCGGTGAACATCTTGGTGGTGCTGGCGATCCGCACGTAGCCGTCCGTCGGCACCTTCGACTTCGTCCGGATGTCACCGACCCCGGCGGTGTAGTTCGTCACCCGCCCGTTCCGGTCCCGCACCGACATCAACATCCCGGGCAGCGATCCGTCACCGACCAGCGCCTCCAAGCCCGCTTGGAGCGCCTTGTCGTGGTCCGGCCTCGACCTGTCGTTCAACGCGCCCGCCGACGCGACGTCCGTCAGCGTGAGTCCGGCGACCGCGACCGCCGTCATTGCCGCGGCGATCACACGACGACGCCGGCGCGGCGGTCGGGTTCCGACCGGCGAAGGGTTGGGGTCATTCGACAAGGGACACTCTCCAAGTTGGCGCTTTGCACTGACCTGCAACAGTGTTGCCACCGCGCCGGCGGCTCACGACCCCGTGCGCTGCACACCTCGGGTACAGCCAGCACTACCTCCGGCGGCACCGGGATCCACCCGGAGGCGCGACAACGGCAAGGGTCCGGTGTGGTGCGTTGACGCGCCACGCCGAACCCTTGCCGTCAGGTGACTTCCCGGTGCGGGAACGACCTCTCAGCCGGTCGTCACTTCGCGCACAACGCGGCGTCCACGAGTGCGTTCCGGTCCGCGCGGGCGGACCCGTCCTTCACCGACCCGTCCAGCGAGGTGACCACGACGGTCGCCGCGCGACCGTCGTCGGTGGCCGCGTCGACGGTCGAGTAGCCCGGGATGTCGCCGCCGTGGCCCCACGCGGTCCCTCCGCAGCTCAACGGGATGCTGAACAGGCCGAGCCCGTACCCCTGGCCCGACTTCGGGTCCGTCGGGATGGTGGTGCGCATCTGAGCGAGCTGGGCCGGTTCGAGCAACTTCCCGTCCAGCAGCGCGCGCAGGAAGGTGTTGAGGTCGCCCGGCGTGGAGACCAGGTGGCCGGCGGCCCAACCCCAGCTCGGGTCCATCCGCGTGAAGTCGAGCAGCTCGTCGGTCGCCGGGTCGCGCTGGTAGCCCTCGGGGTGCCGGCCGCGGATGTCCTGCTCACCGACCTCGGGCGCGTACGTGTCGCGCAGACCGATCCGCTGGATGACCCGGGTGGTGACCAGCTCGTTGAACGGGCGTCCGGTGACCCGCTGGGCGATCAGGCCGGCCAGCAGGTAGTTCGTGTTGCTGTAGGACCAACCGCCGCCCGCGGGCCTGCCCTCCATGGCGTTCGCCAGGTCGAGCAGTGCGCGAGGTTCGAGGTAGACGTGCTGGTACGGCAGGAGATCGGCCATGGTCTTGAACATCGAGTCGGTGTAGTCCGGCAGGCCGCTGTCGTGCTGGAGCAGCTGACGGACCGTGATCCTGGCGGCGTCGACGCCCTTGCCGCGCACCAGGCCCGGCAGGTACGTCTCGATCGACGCGTCGAGATCCACCTTGCCCTCACCGACGAGCTGGAGCACGACGACGGAGGCGAACATCTTGCTGGCGCTGCCGATCCGCACCCTGCCGTTCGTCGGCACCTTGGCGCCGGTCCGCAGGTCACCGACCCCGGCCGTGTAGTGGCTGGTCCGGCCGTGCCGGTCGCGGACAGCGGCGAGCGCACCGGGGTACCGGTCGGCGCCGACGAGCTTGTCCACGCGCTGCTGGATCGCGTCGCGGTGGGGATCGGCCAGGGCGGCCGGGAGGGGACCGGCGAACGTGAGGGCCCCCGCGGCGACCGCTAACGCCGCCGTCGTGGTGACCGCACGGCGGAGGCGCGAGGAAGGTCGATCGTGCGGGGAGGAGAACGTGGACAAGGCAGACAACTCCCGGGTTCGGAGGACGTCGGTCCGGTGACGGCCGACCGGGTCCAGGCTGCTCACCGCCGCCCGGCGGAACAATCCAGCGCGCTGGACAACCGGAGTAGTGGTGGCACCCCCGGGTCGTTCCGGTCCGGGCGGGGAGGTCGGATCACGACCGATTCGGGGTTGTGCCGATCGGATAGGGTTCCGCCGGGGGAGGTGGCATGACTCGGGTGCGGAAGCGCCTGCGGGCGTCGTTCGACGCCGTCGCGCGCCTGGTCGGCGGCCTCGGCACGGCGCTGCTCGCACTGGCCGCCTTCCTCTGGCTCGGTGTGGTCGTGCTGCTCTGCTGCGTCGGTGTCGGCGTTCTCCTGCTGCCCGCTGCCCTGCGTGCGCTGCGGGCGGTCGCGAACCGCGAACGGGTCCGGCTCGACGTCCTCGCCCCGGGCCCGGTGCCGCGCCGGGCGCGGGACGCGCTGCGCGACGTGACCGTGCGGCGTGAGCTGGCCTGGTTGCTGCTGCACGTCACCGTCGGCTCGGCCGCCGGGTTCATCGGTCTCGCGGCGCCGGCCACGGCATTGCAGAACACGACGTACCCGCTCTGGTACCACCGGCTGCCGCCCGACGACAACACCCCCAGTCTCATCCCCTGGGCGGTCACCAATCTCACCGGCGCGCTGGCCGTGTCGCTGACCGGCGTGCTCTGCGTCGTCGTCATCGTCGGGCTCGGGCCGTCGCTCGTCCGCGTGCAGGAGTGGCCGGGCCGGCATCTGCTGACGCCTCCGGCGGGGACCGACCTCTCCTTGCGGGTCGCTGAGCTGACCGCCACCCGTGCCGCCGCGCTCGACGCGCACGCCGCCGAGCTGCGCCGGATCGAGCGGTCGCTGCACGACGGCACGCAGAACCGGCTGGTCGCGGTGACCGTGCTGCTGGGGGCCGCGCGGCGGGCCGTGGACCGGGATCCGGCCGCGGCCGTCGACGTGCTGGACCGGGCCCAGGACGCCGCCGAGCAGGCGCTGGCCGAGCTGCGTGCGGTGGTCCGGGGCATCCTGCCCCCGGTGCTGGCCGACCGCGGGCTCGCCGGCGCCCTCGCCGGCCTCGCGGGCAGCTGCGGCGTGCCCTGCGAGGTGGTGGTGGACGTGCCGGGTCGGTGCGCCGCCTCGGTCGAGGCCACCGCGTACTTCGTGGTGGCGGAGGCCCTGTCCAACGTGGCCAAGCACAGCGGCGCCGCGAGTGCCGTGGTGGAGGTGGGCCGCGAGCGTGATCGACTGCTGCTGCGGATCAGCGACGACGGGCGCGGTGGCGCGGACGAGCGCGGCGGGTCGGGCCTGTCCGGCATCCGCCGGCGGATCGAGGCGTACGACGGGCGCCTCACCCTGGACAGCCCGCCCGGCGGGCCCACGACGATCGAGGTGGACCTGCCGTGCGGATCGTGATCGCGGAGGACGACCCGCTGCTGCGCGAGGGGTTGGCGCTGCTGCTGCGCGCCGAGTCGCTCGACGTGGTGGCCACCACCGACACGCCGGGGTCGTTCCTGGCCGCGGTGGCCGAGCACGAACCGGACGTCGCCATCGTCGACGTGCGGATGCCGCCCACCCACACCGACGAGGGGATCGTGGCGGCCGTCGAGGCGCGGCGCCTCCAGCCCGGCCTCGCGGTGCTCGTGCTCTCGGCGTACGTGGAGCAGGCGTTCGCCACCGAACTGCTCGCCGCCGGTGCCGACCGGCTCGGCTACCTGCTGAAGGAGCGGGTGGGGCGGGTCGAGGAGTTCCTGAGCGCGCTGCACCGGGTGGCGGCCGGTGGCACCGCCGTCGACCCCGAGGTGGTGGGTCAACTGCTGGCCCGCAACCCGCACGCCGGCGCACTGGGCCGGTTGAGCCCGCGGGAACGGGACGTGCTCGCGCTGATGGCGGAAGGCCTCGGCAACGCCGCGATCGCCGAACGGCTCGTCGTCACCGAAGGCGGGGTGCACAAGCACATCCGCAGCATCTTCGCGAAGCTCGACCTCCCACCCGACGACCGTGCCGACCGCCGCGTCACCGCGGTCCTGCGCTACCTGACGGGCGCGGGACCGCGGTAGCGCCGCCGTGCGGCCGGGTCGCCGAAGTGGGAATGCTTCCTGCCGTTGAGGTCGGCGGATCACTCGTACCGCTCTGGGATCATGCCGCGCCATGGACCGTTACGAGCGATTCCGCCGCGCGGCGATCGAGCGGGGTCTGCCGGATGAAGAGGTGAACAAGTTCGCCGATCAGCTCAGGGTCGCGCTCTGGGCGGGTGCTTGCGAGGATGACGCGGAGGTTGTCGGGCAGACGGGAGAACTCCCCCGGCTGCCGGTGGGCGTGGAGTGGCCGAGCGGGTCGGGTCGGGCCGCTGTTGCCCCTCATCGCCTCCGTCGGCTGTGCGGTCCTGGCGCGGGCCGAAGGGCGTTCCCCGCCGGCGGACGGCTCGCTACTCTTGTTCCTGCATCATGAGGACGACCTCGAGGCTTGTCGCAGCGCGGGTGAGCCGGAGTTCGCACGAGTCCTTCATGTCCCGGCAGGCGTGGACACGGAGGTGGTGTCTCCGCCGCCCGACCACGACAGCACGACGTTCTTCCACGAGGACATCCCGTTCCTCACTCCGGAACCCCATGGTCCGCATCGGCGGGTACTGCACGGAGATCGGTGGTCAGGAGGATCCATGGACGCAGGTGGCGCGTACCAACCTCAGGGACCGGTATGAACCCGATTCCCAGATCGGAGCGGTCTCGCAGACGTGACGCGGTGAAGCACCGGTTGATGCGGGGATGGGTGCCGCTCGCCCAGTTCCGCACGCGGAGCGACTTCGACCACGGGTGCTTCCTGATCAGTTCCAATGATCTCGTCGCCGAGTGCTTCGGTGGGATGCGCTCGTTCACCACGTTCTCCGAATTGGTGGGTGCGCGTCCAGGGCGGCGGATGTCGTACTCCGATTGACCGTCGAGCTTGCGCACGCAGCATCACCTCCCGACCTCCCGCAGGTCGCTGTGCAGGTCCTCCTTCACGAAGTCATCGATCAGGGGTACGAGCCTGCCCCATCGGCTCCGCCGGGCACCGCCACCGTGCCGTCGGCCTCACGCTGCCGACGGTGTGCCGCTGTCCGGGGTGTCGAATCGCTTCATGGCTTGTTCGATGGCGGACGTGCTGGTCGCGAGCATTTCCCGGATCGCGACATAGCGGCTGTCAGGCGTCACGCTGTCGTTGATCGCCAGCACGCCTGCCTGGCCGTGGTGGCTCCGGGCCAGGTCGACGACTTCCCTCGTCGTGTCGGTGAGGTTCATCGCCGCGCGGAGGCCACTCCGTTGGGCGTGATCGGCTTGTTGGTGGGCCGCCGCTGCCTGGTCCGCCGCCGTGCCTGCCGCCTTCTCGTGTCCGGCGACGGCGGTCTCGGCGTCGCGCAGGACTGTGGTCAGTTCCTCGATCGTGCGCACTTCGAGAGTGCCCGACTTGAGGCGGTTGAACACGATCGCCCACGGCGCCAGGAAGGCCACCACGCCGAGCATGAGACCGATCACCCAGCCGAGCGGGGTCGGCGTCGTGCTCGGGGTCGGCTGGATGACCCGAATCGCGATCGAGACGGCCACCATGGCGCTGACCACCATCAGGCTGACCAACTTGGTCCGCAGGAGGAACTTCGACCCGGGGAACTCGCCCGCGTCGCTCTCGGCGGGGATGGGTTGCCCGTCGTCCTCGGACCCGGGTTCGGTGGTCCGGCGGGGTTGACCGACCGCACGGCGCTGCCACGCGTCGTGACCGGCCGAGTGGGCCAGCACCGTGAGCACCAGCGCGGCGATCACGGAGAAGCCGAGCGCGGTCGCGGTCTCCGGGAGCTTCTTCGACGCTGCTTCGACGGTGGTGATGTTGAAGAACTTGGCGATGAGGGTGAAGAGCGCGACGACGTCGACGACCAGGGGGATGATCGAGATGACGCTCCACCCCTTCGACGTCTTGTCCAGGTGGCGGGTCTGCCCCTGCTCGGTGTCCTGCTCGATGCGCTTGCGGCACTTGTCGACGACCTCTTGGGCCTGGGTCGCGTTGAGCGGCCCGGCCGCGTAGACGTGCGTGGTGCCGCTGGTGACGTACGTGCGCCGGCGTTCCTCCTCCGCCAGCTTGCGCTCGCGGTCGGCCCGTGCCTGGAGCTGGTGGTACCGGTCCGCGAGTTCGTCCACCCGCTTCACCGTGTTCTCCACCTGTTCGCGCAGCGCGTGCTGGGCCCGCCTGACGACCGCCAGTTCGGCCCAGGTCAGCGCGCTCGGGTCGGCTCGGGGCTGGTCCCGCCAGCGGAACGCCTCGCGGATGAGCAGCGTGATCCAGAGCGCGCGGCGGGGGTGCCACAGCCAGTACCACAGCGCGACCCTGGGCTTCTTGTTCGCGCGGACGACGATCGGCGACGCGGTCGGCTCGCTGTGCCTGGGGTCGGTCGGGCGGTCGGTGTTCAAGGTCATGATCGACTCCGGCGGGTTACGGTGAGGACGACGGTGCGATTGCGCTCGGCGGCCTTGGGGATCAGTCGGCCGTCGGGACCGGTGTCCGGCACGAGGGGCTGGTCGAACCCGACACCGTCGACGTGGGTGAAGAGCGCCCGGTCGGCTCCGGCGCCAACGAGGAAGTCGACCACCTTCCGAGCACGGTCACGAGAGGTGCCCAAGGCTCCGTCGCGCTCGCCCCAGGTCGCGGTGTGACCGACCGCGGTGGCTTCCACCGGCACAGAGGAGTGGTCGGGCAGGAAGTAGTGGGCCACGCCGCTGAGGACGGTGGGCGCTCCGGGGAGGAAGTCCGACGATTCCTCGAAGAACAGCGTGCCGTTCGGCACGGTGACCGTGGTGACGTTCCCGCTGACCACGACCGAACTCTCCCCGGGAACGGGGATGGTGGGCACCGGAACGGTCGCGCGCGGGTCGCCCCCGGTGGAATTCCGCACCACCGGATCGCATTCACCACCGGCTTTGGCGCACACCCCCAACCACAGGTCCTGCACGTTCGTTTTCATCTTCTCGGTGAGCCGGTCCTGCGGTCCGGCGACTTGGCCGAGTCCCACGAAGGTGACCTTCTTGCCGGTCAGATCGGGCAGTCGGTCCTTCGGGATTCGGTCGAGCGTCGACGCGACGTCCAATTCGGAACCGGCGTCCCGCAGGTCGAGCAGGCCGGTGGTCTGCAGGCCGCTGCTCATGACCAACAGGGTTGCTTGCCCGGGAGTGCTCGCGAGGACGCCGAGCAGTCCGAGAAGGTCCAGTTCAGGTTGCGTGCCGACCGCTGCTCGGAGCTTCTCCCGGATCGGGGTCACGTTGTGGGAGAAGCCGTCCTCCAGCACCTGGGGATCTGCGGAGATCTCCCTGGTCGCCTTGTCGAAGTAGACCGACACGTCCTCGTTCACCAGGGGTTGGTTCGACGCCGAGCCGACGTAGGCGGTCAGCCCGACTGTGCCCTTCCCGACGGCCTCCTGAACGGGTTGCAGCACCTCGTCGGACAGGTCGATCGCCGGTTCGTTGGCTGTGGCCGTGGCGCCGAACACGAAGCGGGCGTCCAGGTCCACCGGGGTCGACTCGACATTTCCGGTGTTCGTCGGTTCCGTTCCGCAAGCGGTGATGAGCGCTCCGAGCAAGGTGAGGACTACAAGGCGGGTCAAGGGATTGGTGGTGATCGACGGCACGGCCACGTGCTTCGCCCCCGGTCGTTTTGGGTGAGTGCGAACGAGTCGCGTAAACCATGCATCGAACGGGTCGGCGATCACGTTACCGACCGAGGGTCAAGAAATACATCGGACAGCTATGTGACTGTCCCGGTCGAACCGAGACTTCCTCATGACGGCGTTCGATTGTGTCTTTCAGGAGTCGGATGACTACGCACGGCGGAATTCCGATCTTGGATCACGGGAAATCGGGAGCGCTGGTCGTCGTCCAGGGCTCCGGGGTTGCGATCGGTGCGAGCCGGGTTGGCCGGACCTGTCAACCAGTTCCCCGAGGCGTCGTCCACCCGGTCATGCATCGAGAACTGAGTTCGGAGTCCGACCGGTTCGTTCTCGACCGCTCGACCGCGCGCCGAGGTGGCCCGACGTGACTGCACCGCCCGTGCTTCTGGCCGCGGTCCGGCGCTGGCACGCCCGCCGACGCACCGCCCTCCGTCTGGCATGGCTCGCGATCCCGCTCGTGGCCGTCGTCACCGGAGTGACGCCGGTGGTGGACCTGAGCCGCGACCTGAGCGGACGTCTTTGTCGACCACCGGGCCCGCACCTACCGGAAGGGCCCCGCGTCGCGATTGAAGACGAGTGTGGACGCCGGAGATCGGGCAGGGGATCGAAGCCGGCCGCATCGCGGTCGTGAGCCCGGGCGAGCCGGTCGACGTGACCCGGCTGCCGCCCACGCCGGAAAACCTCGCCCAGTTCACCGCCTCCATCCCGGACGGCATCGCGGAACATCGTCGACGGCCTAGGGCGCGTCGAGCGGTCCCGAAGGGCGGGGCCTCCAGGGCGCGTCCTTCATTTGTCCAGTTATTGGCCCGTGCCGGCCTGATTGGCCACTTTTCTGTCTTTTTCGCGCGCGGGCTCCGTGCTTATCATTTGCCGCGTGTCCGGATACCAGTTCGACCTGTTCATCAGCTACGCTCGTCGGGGTAGTGTGCAGCAATGGCTGTTGAACCACTTCCACCAGAAGTTGCGTGATTGTCTGGCGGACCAGTTTGCGCCCACGCCGAGGGTATACGTCGACAAGACGATGCCGGGCGCCGTGCACTGGCCGGCCAACCTGCGGCACGCCCTGAGGCACAGCAAGATCATGGTGCAACTGCTCACCCCGCAGTACTTCCGGTCACCGTGGTGCGTGGCTGAGTGGAAGAGCATGCTGGCCAGGGAGGAGATGCTGGGCCTGGCCAGTCCGGAGAGGTCGCAGGGATTGATCTTCCCCATCCTCTACTCGGACTCGGAAAACTTCCCGATGGAGGCGAGAACTCGTGCCTGGCGTGATTTCAAGGAATTCGCCTATCCGGATCCCGTGTACCAGCAGACCCACGATTTCATTCGTTTCCACCGCAGGGTGAACGAGTTGGCCGCTGACCTCGTCGAACTGCTCCAGCAGGTGCCTCCGTGGCAACCGGACTGGCCGGACGTGGACACACCCGACCCCTTGCTGCTCCCGACGGCCAAACTACCGAGGTTCTGATGACCCCCGGGACCGTCATCACCTTCTACTCCTACAAGGGCGGGGTCGGGCGGAGTTTCACGCTGGCCAACGTCGCGGTGCTGCTGGCCCGTTGGGGCTACCGGGTGCTCACCGTCGACTGGGACCTGGAAGCGCCCGGCCTGCACCACTACTTCGGGCCGGTGATGTCCGAGGCGCCCGAAGGCGGCGTGATCGACCTCGCCGAGGACTTCCTCGCGGGAGCCGAGGGACCTCGCCCGCACGCGGTCCGGCTGGATGTGGAGGGCAACACCCTCGCCCTGCTGGCCGCAGGCAGGGATGACGGGTCCTACACCGAGCGGATGCAGCGCATCGACTGGGAGGACCTGTACGAGCGCGGGTTCGCCGAGTTCCTGGAGCGCTGCAGGGAGCAGTGGACCGAGGACTACGACTTCGTGCTGATCGACAGCCGGACGGGGATCTCCGACATCGCCGGCATCTGCACGGCGCACCTGCCCGACCGGCTGGCCGTCCTGTTCACCGCCAACGAGCAGAATCTCAAGGACATCGTGGACGTCGTGCGTCGCGCCGACATCGCGCGGGACCGCATGCCCTACGACCGCCCCCGGCACCTCGTGCTCCCGATCCTGTCCCGCCTCGACACCAAGATGGAGTACCAGCGAGCCGAGCAGTGGCGGCGCAGGTGCGCCGAGGTCGTCGCGCCGCTGTTCCGCAACTGGCTGGTCAAGAGCGTGCAGGAAGACCTGATGCTCCGGCACCTCACCATCCCGTACGTCTCCTACTGGAGCTTCGGCGAGCAGCTGTCCGTGCTGGAGGAGGTCGTGCCCTCCGCGGACCAGGTCTCGTTCGCCCTGGAGACGGTGGCGGCCGTGATCGCGCAGCAGTTCGACCGCACCGACCTCCTCGCGGACAACCGGGACGCCTACGTGGCGGCGGCACGTGATCGGCGCCACGAGTTCGACCTGGATCTGTTGGTTTCGAGCCCGAGGTCTGCGTTGGGTGCCGCGACTGAGCTGGTTCGCGAACTGCGCGCGCTCGGCGTCCAAGTCGGCCAGTCGTTGTCTGGCGACCCGGTGTTCCTCGACCAGAACCCCGAGGTCGCCGAACACCTGTGCCTGGTGGTCGATCACAACTTGAGCCGCTGGCAGACGACCGAGGCGGAGCGCTTCCTGCGGCACACCATCGGCCCCGACAGCAGTCGGCGGCAGTTGTTCTGCGTGTTGACCCAACGCACCCACCCACAAGACCTGCCCGGTTTCCTGCGGAACTTCCAGTACATCCGGCTGGAGCCGGGCACAGGACCCGCCCAGGTGGCGCGACGGCTGCACGACCTGGTCACCGGCACTGCGTCGAACGGATCTGATCCAGACAAGGACGCCTTGCTGGGTGCGGTGTCAGCGCTGCGCAACGTGCCGGCCGAAGTGCCCTATCCCAGGCGCCTGGCGTTCGTGGAGCAGACCGTGCGCGGCATGGCCGAAGCGCTCGACGACGGCGACCTGGCCCTGCTGCAAGACCTGTCCGTGGACTTGGACCTGTTGAACAAAGTCCGCACGGGCGGCGCCTTGGTCGCTGTGCCGGACGGTCTGCGTGCTCAGATCGAAAACCTGCTCGCCCGGATCGATCTCCGGATCAACGCGACCACGAACTGAGAGGTGGCGAAATGCCAAAGAAGTACGGGAACCACGAGCGAGCCGCACTGTTCGTGCTGATGCGGGAGAACCGCGAGATGCGCAACACAGAACTGACGAAGATCGGCATCAAACTCGGTCCGACGGGACGAGCCGAGCTGAACAAGGCTGGTTTGCTCCACTCGCGGATGGAGAAGAGGCAGTACCTGCACCGGATCACCGACCAGGGTGTCGACTGGTGCGAGGAGGAGCTGGCTACCGTCGATCCACCTGCCGGTTCCGGACCCTTGGTACGAGAGGTGTTCGGGGTGCTGCGGCGCGCGGTCCCGTTACTGCGGCAGCACGGCATCCGAGTCTCGGAGGTGCTTCATCCCGCGGACTTGGAGTCGTTGATCCGGGCCGCCTACGTGGACCTGTCGACCAAGCCGCAGGACTGGGTCCGCTTGGCCAACCTCCGCTCCAGGCTCAACGGTGCGGGCAAGGAAGAGGTGGACGGCGTGCTGCTGGAGATGGCCAGGACAGGCGACGTGCACTTGGCCCCCGACTCCAACCGCAAGACGCTTACCGACGCCGATCACACCGCGGCGATCCGGATCGGACCTGAAGACAAGCACCTGATCGTGATTGAGGAGTCATGACCGAAGACCAGCGCGAGGCGCTCGCCGCGCTCCGCTTCAACTCGGCCGAGACACCGGACGACGTGTGGCACAACCCGCCCTCTCATGTCGAGGGGTTGCACGCGAGAGCCGTGCACCGCATCCGAGCAGGTATCGCCGACGCCACGGTCAGCACCGGGGCGAGTCCGATCGGTCTGGTGCTGCAGGGGCAAAAGGGTGTCGGCAAGACACACTTGCTGGGATCCGTGCGCCGCATGGTGCAGGCGGAGAGCGGTTACTTCTTCCTGATCGAACTCACCACGGGTGACATGTTCTGGGATGATGTAGCAGATGCAATGCGCAGCGAGTTGCGGCGGCCGGATGACACCGGTGAGCTCCAGCTCACCCGGCTCCTCAAGAAGCTGTGTGCGATGGCCGGCGTGCCTGGCGTCGTCGCGGGAGCGATCACGAGCGAGACGTCGTTGAAGCTCGACGACCTGCGCGTGTTCCTCAACCACCTGCGCGAGGTGGACGGTCGGATCGCTGTGGAGTGCGGCGACACAATCCGGGCATTGGTCCTGTACGCGTCCGATCACGCTGACACCGGTCTTTCCTACCTGCAAGGGCTCGAGGACGTCGATGACGAGCGCCGCCGATGGGGTCTTCCGCCGAAAGTGAAGCACCCGCGAATATTGGTTCGCGACCTCTCGCGCATCCTTGCCCTAACCGGTCCGTGCGTCATTGCCATCGACCAGTTGGACACCTTGGTGAACCGCGGGCATGACGCCATCGACCAACAGGTGTCGGATCCCAAGTTGGCGCGTGAGATCGCGCTCATCGCCGATGGGTTGATGCAGCTCCGTGAGATTACCAGGCGGACGCTGTCCATCGTTGCGTGCCTGCCCAACACGTGGAAGCAGTTGTACTCGATCGCGAGCGACACCGTGTTCGACCGGTTCACCGAGACCCCGATTCTGGGTTCCATCGTTGATCCGCAGATCGGTCGAGCGCTTGTCCAGAAGTGGCTCGACGTGGTCTACCGGCGCATCGGGTTCACCCCACCCCACCCAACCTGGCCGGTGTCACCCGACGCGTTCGACACGCGATGGATTGCCTACACCCCTCGCGGTTTGCTCAAACGCATCCACTCGCACGCAGAGTCCTGCCTGTACGGCGAGGTGCGGGAACTGACTTCATTCGACGAGGATTCTTCGATCCCTGATGTCGTCGCCGCGCCGGTTCCCGATCACTTGGAGGAGTTCGACGCCCGATTCGACTTGTTGCGCCGGGGAGCGGACATCTCCGTGACCGGACTGAAGCAGCACAACGAGGACGAGATCATGCCGACGCTGTTGCTGGCGGGACTCAAGTCGTGGATCACCGAAATCGGCAACGACGACCTGAAGTGGCAGGTGGAGTCGGTCAACGGAAGCAGTGAGCTGCATGCTCGCCTGCGCCGCACCGTCAACGAGGACCTGGACACGGTGGAGCGCTGGGGGTTCCGGCTCATCGCGAGCAGCCACGGCAACCGGGTGCTGCGCAAATTGCGTGAAGCCCGTGCTGCGGCGGGAGTCCGCGTTGGTTCGAGGGACCGGAGGCTGGTTCTGATCTGTAACGGCGGCCAGGGGTGGACCGGTCAGAAGACCAGGGCCGAGGTCGCCGAGTTGGAGCAGGCCGGTGGTCGGCGGGTCGAGATTTCGGACGACGACCTGCGGACGTTCAGCGCGCTCAAGGAGATGTTGTCGTCGCAGACGCACCAGTTGCTGGCATGGCTCGTGGCGCGGAAGCCTGCCAGCAGGACGACGTTCCTCCGGGAGATCCTGCCCGGCTCGGAGCGGTCGGCGGCGAGCCACCAGGAGACACGGCCGCCGCCGTCGTCGGGACCACTCGCACCGCCATCGCCGACGGAGATCGTGCTCGGTGTGGAAGGTGAGATCCGGATCGAGCTGGAGTCGCTGCGCAAGCACGCCATCGTCTTCGCGGGTTCCGGCAGCGGTAAGACCGTGCTGCTGCGGCGGATCGTCGAGGAGTGCGCCCTGCGGGGGGTGTCGGCGATCGTCCTGGACCCGAACAACGACCTGGCGCGGCTGGGTGACGCGTGGCCTCAGCCGCCCTCCGACTGGCTGCCGGACGACCCCGGCACCGCGGCGGAGTACCTCGAGAACACCGAGGTGGTGGTGTGGACGCCCGGTCGCAACGGCGGGCGTCCGCTGAGCTTCCACCCGCTGCCGGACTTCGCCGAGGTGCGGGAGGACGTCGACGAGTTCACCGCCTCGGTCGAGGCGGCGGTCGCCCGGCTCGTCCCGCACGCCAGGGTCGGTGGCGGCTCGAAGACCGCGGTGCGCGGCCAGGCGGTGCTGCGGGAGGCCCTGACGCACTACGCGCACACGGGCGGGCGGGAGCTGTCGAGCTTCATCGAGGTCCTGGCCGACCTGCCGGAGGGGGTCAGCAAGCTCAGCACCGCCCGTGCGACGGCGGCGGACCTGGCGGAGACGCTGCGGGCCGCGATGGTCAACGACCCGCTGCTGGGCGGTGCGGGCGAACCGACGGACCCGGCGGTGCTGCTGACGCCGACGCCGGGCAAGCGGGCGCGGATCTCGGTGATCAGCTTCGTCGGGCTGCCGTCGGAGGAGCAGAAGCAGGGGTTCGTCAGCCAGCTCCAGTTGGAGGTGTTCGCCTGGATCAAGCGCAACCCCGCGGCGGACCGGCCGCTCGGCGGCCTCCTGGTGATGGACGAGGCGCAGACGATCGCGCCGTCGGGCGGGTGGACGGCAAGCACGCAGAGCACGATCCTGCTGGCCTCCCAGGCCCGCAAGTACGGGTTGGGGCTGCTCCTCGCCACCCAGGCGCCGAAGGGCGTGCACAACCAGGTCGTCGGCAACGCGACGACGCAGTTCTTCGGCAGGCTGAACACCTCCGCGCAGATCGCCGCGGCGAAGGAGATGGCCAGGGCCAAGGGCAGTGCGGTGGGTGACATCTCGCGGTTGGAACGCGGTCAGTTCTACGTCACTGGGGAGACCTTCGGGTTCCGGCTGATGCGGACGCCGCTGTGCCTGAGCCACCACCCGCCGAGCCCGCTGCGGTTGGAGGAGGTGCTCGACCTCGGGCGCGTGTACGTCATCGCACCGGCTCCCATCCGAACGCCTCT
>NZ_JBFAAX010000006.1:0-49598 GCF_040639995.1 Actinosynnema sp. NPDC023658
CCGCCCGTGCCGCCACCGCCGCCCCACGCGGGCCCGTACCAGGCGCCGCCCGCCCCGCCGGCCCGACCGTCCCCGCCGCGCCGGCCCTCGCCGGCCGAGGAGCCCGACGACTTCTCGCAGCGCCGGTTCCTGCGCGACGACGACCAGCCGCCCGCGCCGCCCCGGCCGAGCGCGGGGCCGAACCAGGACGGCCGTTTCCTGAACCTCTTCGACGACGAGGACCGGTGAGCGCGCGATGAGCGGTTTCGACGTCAACCCGGCGGAGCTGCGGGAGTTCGCCGGCAAGCTCGACGGCCACCGCGGCACCGCCGCCCAGATCGCGGGCCTGGTCGCCAAGGCGGACGTGTCCGACAAGTCGTGGGGCGTGGTCGGCCTGTTCGTCAAGGACAACTACACCGACATGCTCAGCGACCTGAACGACCTGTTCACCGCGCTCCAGGAGGGGCTCCAGTCGGGCGCGGACAAGTTCAACGGCGCGGCACAGGACTACGACGAGCAGGAAGAAGCGGTCAAGGCGCTGCTCAACGGCCTGCAAGTCGAGCTCGACGGGCAGTAGGGGGAACTGCGATGGCGGAACAGAAGACCACGGCCGGCGGCGTCGAGATCACCGTCGGCGAGAAGACCACCGGCCAGAAGATGGCGGAAGCCGCCCCCTTCTACGGCAACTACCTCAAGACCAAGGACGCCGCGGGCAAAGCCACCGAGAAGGGTGGCGCCGAGGTGACCGGCCTGGTGTCCGAGGGAGCCGGGTTGATCGGCTCGCTCGGCACGTCCGCGTACGGCATCGCCACCGACCCGATCGGCTGGCTCGTCGGGCAGGGGCTGAACTTCCTGATCAGCGTGGTGCAGCCGCTGGAGGACGCGATCCACTTCGTCAGCGGCGACGGTCCCGCGCTGGCGCAGGCCGCGGAGAACTTCGACGCCATCGCCAAGGGCGTGGCCAAGCTGCGCGACCAGTTCGACAGCGACCTGGAGAAGTCGGTGACGAGCTGGGGCGGCCCGGCGTCGGAGGCGGCGAGCACGAAGCTGGGCGAGTTCGCCAACGGCATCGACGGCGTCGCGGGTCAGGCCGGTGAGCTGGCGCAGATGCTCCAGGTCTCCAGCATGATCATGACGATCATCGAGGACTTCATCAAGGCGATCCTCACCGAGCTGATCACGTGGTTGATCATGATCTGGATCCCCGCGCTCGCGGCCGCCGTGCCCAGCTTCGGGGCGTCGACCGCCGCGGCGGGCACGGCGACCGGCGTGCGGGTCGCCACCACCGGTAGCCGGGTGGCCCGGATCGTGGCCAGGCTGAAGCAGTTCCTCACCAGGATCCTGGACTTCCTGCGCAACCTGGCCAAGCGGGTCGGCAACGTGAAGACCGCCTTCCAGCGCTCCATGGCCAACAAGCAGATCAGCAACGCGGTCGCCCGGGGCATGCGGGAGAACAAGCTCCCCGGCAGCAACTCGCCGGTGGTGCGGATCTGGGGTGAGGGCGGCATGCTCGGCCAGCGGGTGCAGGACGGGGTCGGCGGGTCCCTCGGGACGGCGGCCCTCGACGCCGCGAAGGCGCAGCTGGGCATCGGCAAGGGCGCGAACGCGGGCGTCGACAAGCCGATCCGGAACTTCGGCGCCGGTCAGAAGGCGGCCGGCTACGACGACACCGGGGCCGACCAACCCCAGCAGCAGACCGAGGAGTACCTGGACATCTGATCATGGAATACCTACTGGACCTCGCGCCCCTCGTCGCCATCGTCGTCGTCCTCCTCGGCGTGCTGGTCTGGTGGCGTCGGCACAAGAAGCGGAAGGCCGAGCGCGCGCACGCCGAGGAGGTGGCCGCCTTCGCGAGCGCGCTCGGGGGCCGGGTGGCCGGTCCGGACGACGTGCGGCCGTGGTCGGCCGAGCTGCTCGCGCCGTTGCGGGACGAGACCGACGGCGTGATCAACCGGATGGGCGTGGCGTCACGTCGGCGCTACACGACCGCCGTGGACCTCCGGCGCGGTCCGTGGTCGGTGCGGGTGGGCGAGGCGTCGGTGGAGAAGTCGCGCGACAACGGCACGCGCACGGCCCGGGAGCAGCGGATCGAGGTCGCCACCGCACCCCTGGCCCCGACCAGGATCGGCCGCCGCGTCCACGGGGGCAGGACCCTCCTCGGACCGGACCGCACCGCCGCCGAGGGCGGTGGACTGGTGCGCGAGGTGCCGGTGACGGTGGCCGCGGCGGGTGGCGGGTGGCACCGGGTCGCCTTCCCACCGGGACCGTTCGACGCCGGGTTCGCCGTGTTCACGAGCGACCCGGCCGCGGCGGTGCGGGCGCTGCACCCCCGGGCCGTCGAACACCTCCTCGCCGTGGGTCACGACCTGCCCTTCACGCTGCACTTCGAGGCGGGCCTGGTCTTCGGCACGATCCCCGGCCCGATGGAACCGGACCGCACGACGGCCGCCGTGGACGCGATCGTCGGGCTGCTCGACCGGATGGGAGCGATACCAGTGGATCGTTGAACAATCCAGCGATCCTTCGTTCGACCCACCGCACTAGACTCGGTCGACATGACGACCGCGCAGGCAGACGGCTGGCTGAACGCCCTCGCCCGGGACCGGGACGGCCTGGACCGGTCCAGCACTGCCGAGCGCGTGGCGGACAAGCTCCGCGCCAGGGTCCTCGACGGGGACATCGAACCCGGTCGGCAGCTCAACGAGAAGGCGCTAGGCGAAGCCCTCCGGATCTCCCGCAACACGCTCCGCGAGGCGTTCCGACTGCTCACCCACGAACGCCTGCTGGTGCACGAGTACAGCAAGGGCGTGTTCGTCCGCCGCCCGGACGTCACCGACGTCGTCGACCTCTACGCCGCCCGCCGGGTCATCGAGTGCGGCGCGGTCCGGCGCTGGCCGGACGTGGACGAGGACGCGAGGCGTGCCGTGCGCGAGGCCGTCACCCTCGGCCTGGCCTGCCGCGAGCGGGACGACTGGACCGGCGTCGGCACCGCGAACGTCAAGTTCCACCAGGCCGTCACCGCCCTGGCGGGCAGCGCCCGGCTGGACGAGGAGATGGAGCGCCTGCTCGCGGAGCTGCGGCTGGCGTTCCACGTCATGGGCGACCACGAGGAGTTCTACCGCGACTACCTGACGCTCAACCAGTCCATCGTGGACCGGTTGGACGCGGGTGAGGTTCGGCAGGCCGAAGAAGCGTTGCTCACCTACTTCGACCGGGCCGAGAACCACTTGGTCACCGGCCTGCAGGCGGCCGAACGGTAGTTGGTCACGATCCAACTACGTCATGCGCCGGCAACCCACCTGACATGGTGACGACTGTCCCCCCTCCGGCCTAGCATCGCGACACCGCGTCACCGGGCCGCCGTACGGAGGGGCACATGTCGTCCGCTCGAAAATCCAGCCTCCGCTGGAGCAACTGGAACCTGCTCCTGCTCGTTCCGCTCCTCATGCTCATCACGCCTTGGTTCAACTCCGACGAGCCCAGGGCCCTAGGGCTGCCGTTCTTCTACTGGTACCAGTTCGCCTGGGTCCCGGTGGGCGTGATCTGCGTGGGCCTGGTCTACGTGAAGACCAGGGACCGATCCGCCGTCGGTGGCAAGCCGGACCGGCTCGGCGTGGACGACCTGGACGAGGGGGCCAAGTAATGCAGTGGACCGAGTTGGTGGTGTTCAGCGCGCTGTTCCTGCTGGTCACCGTCCTGGGCTTCATCGCGGCGAAGTGGAAGGCCGGCAACACCCTCGAACACCTCGACGAGTGGGGCCTGGGCGGCCGCAAGTTCGGCTCCTGGATCACCTGGTTCCTGGTCGGCGGTGACCTCTACACCGCCTACACGTTCGTCGCCGTGCCCGCGCTGGTGTTCGGCTCCGGCGCGCTGGGCTTCTACGCCCTGCCGTACACGGTCGTGCTGTACCCGATCGTGTTCCTGCCGCTGGTGCGCATGTGGTCGGTGTCCCGCGTGCACGGCTACGTGACGCCGGCCGACTTCGTCCGCGGCCGGTACGGCTCGCACTGGCTGGCGCTGCTGGTCGCGATCACCGGCATCATCGCCACGATGCCCTACATCGCGTTGCAGCTCGTCGGCCTGGAGGCCGTGCTGCGCACGATGGGCCTCAACGGCTCCGGCATCCTCGGCCACCTGCCGCTGTTCATCGCGTTCGTGATCCTGGCGCTCTACACCTACCAGTCGGGCCTGCGCGCGCCCGCGCTGATCGCGTTCGTCAAGGACACGCTGATCTACATCGTCATCCTGGTCGCGGTGATCTACCTGCCGTCGAAGTTCGGCGGCTGGAGCGCGATCTTCGACACCGCCCAGGCCAAGTACGCCGCCACGGAGAGCAAGGCCGACGGGATCATCCTCAACGCCAACAACCAGCTCCAGTACGCCACGCTGGCGCTGGGCTCGGCGCTGGCGCTGTTCCTGTACCCGCACTCGCTGACCGGCATCCTGGCCTCGCGCGGCCGCAACGTGATCAAGCGGAACATGGTCGCGCTGCCCGCGTACTCGCTGCTGCTGGGCCTCCTCGCGATGCTCGGCTTCGTGGCCATCAGCGCGGGCGCCAAGCCCATCACCAACCAGGCCACCGGCCGCCCGGACACCAACACGATCATCCCCGTGCTGTTCGGCCAGCAGTTCCCCGGCTGGTTCGCGGGCGTGGCGTTCGCGGCCATCGCGATCGGCGCCCTGGTGCCCGCGGCGATCATGTCGATCGCGGCGGCGAACCTGTGGACGCGCAACATCTACAAGGAGTACCTGAAGAAGGACGCCACGCCCGCCCAGGAGGCCAAGCAGGCCAAGCTGGCGTCGCTGGTGGTGAAGTTCGGCGCGGTCGCGTTCATCGTGTTCATCGACCCGCAGTTCTCCATCGACCTGCAGCTCATCGGCGGCGTGATGATCCTGCAGACGCTGCCGGCCGTGGCGATCGCGCTGTACACGCGGTGGTTCCACGTGTGGGGCCTGATCATCGGCTGGGTCGCCGGCATGGGCTACGGCATGTGGCTGCTGTACAACATCGGCAACCCGGCCGTCGGCAAGGCGCACTTCGCCGGGTCGGCGCTGCCGCTGGGCAAGCTGTCGCTGTTCGGCTGGCACCCGTTCGGCGCGTCGACCGTGCAGATCTACGTCGGCGCGGTCGCCGTCGTGGCCAACCTGGTGGTCGCCGTCGTCGTGACGCTGATCGCCAGGCGGTTCCGCGCGTCCAACGGCACCGACGAGACGCAGGCCGACGACTACCACGCGGACGAGGACAGCGACCGGGTCAAGCCCATCGCCGTCCACTGACCCGCGAGGTCAGCCGAGCACCAACCGCGCGGCTCCGACGAGTCCCGCCCGGCCACCCAGCCGGGCGGGCTCGACGCGCAAGCCGTCCAGGTAGGACAGTCCGCAGTGGTCGGCGACGGTGCGCCGGATCGGGTCGAACAGCAGGTCACCGGCCTGCGCCACGCCGCCGCCGACCACCGCGAGGTCCAGGTCCACCACCGCTGCCGTGGCCGCGATCGCCAGCCCGACCGCCCGCCCGGCCCGCTCGAACGCGGCCTTCGGGATCTCCTGGCCCGCCTCGGCCTCCGCCGCCAGGTGCGCCGCGTCCGCGTCGTCGGGCGCCAACCAGCCGTGCCGACGCGCCCACGCCACCAGCCACGGCCCACCGGCCACGGTCTCCGCGCACCCGCGCCCACCGCAGGGGCACCGCTCGCCGTCGTCCGGCTCCACCACCACGTGCCCGACGTGCCCGGCGTTGCCGGTCCGCCCGCCGAACGGCCGGCCGCCGAGCACCAGCCCGCCGCCGACGCCCGTGCTCACCACCAGCCCGAGCATGAACCGGCTGCCGACGCCCGCGCCCAGCCAGTGCTCGCCCAGCGCCATGCACGGCCCGTCGCCGGCCACCTCCACCGGCACGCCGGGCAGCAGCTCCGACACCCGGTCGCGCAGCGGGAACCCGCGCCACCCGGTGACGTTGATGGGGCTGACCTCGCCCCGCTCGACGTCCACGGGCCCGGCCGACGCGATGCCCACACCGGCCACGCCCTCGCCGCGGGTGACCTCCTCGACCACGGACGCCACCGCGGCCCACGTCCGCTCCGCCGACTCCAGCGGTGTCGCCACCCGGACCGCCCGCCGCACCGCGCCGTCGCGGTCGACCAGCCCTCCGGCGATCTTGGTGCCGCCGACGTCGAGTGCCAACACCAGGTCCGTCACGGCCGCAACCCTAGGTCACCGCTTCAGCATCCGGGTCACGCCGGCCGCGACCGTCGTCGCCAGGGTCCAGCCCATCACGATCAACCCGGACGCGATCCACTGCGCCCCGCCGGGCGTGTGCCAGCGGTTCTTGTTGCCGAAGTCCACGATCGGCACCACCAGGTCGATCGTGTACAGCCACGGGTTCCACGTCAGGTGGTCCTGCTCGTTGATCTCCGACAGCTCCGGCCCGGCGGCGAAGTACGCGCTGCCCAGCAGCCACGTCACCACCAGCCACGCCAGCGCGCGGGCCGGGCGGTAGCCGTAGCCGACCATCGAGCGCTGCAGCCAGCTCCACAGCAGCACCAGGGGGCCGAGCCACCGGCGGCCCTCCGCGACCGCCCGGTAGCGCAGCCGCTGCTTCTCCACCAGCACGGTGGCCGCGTGCTCGTCGTTGCCGCCCGCCCGCAGCATCTCCGCGAACTGGTCGTACGGGCCCGGTCGGTAGGCGCGGCGCATCGCCTGCCGCAGCCAGCGCAGCCGCCGGTCGACCTCGGCGTCGTCACGCAGGTCGATCGGGTGCCGCAGCGAGTCGTAGCGGAACTCCTCCAGGTCGATCCACCCGGTCGCGCCCCAGAAGTGCTCGTTGTCGTCCAGCACCGTGCAGCGCACCTGCCGCAGCGTCACGTCGCCGCGCGGCGGGCTGATCGGCGTCACCTCCAGCTCCTGCACCTGCATGCCGAGGAGGTTCAGCGCGTGCGCGTCGAGCTTGTCACCGAGCACCGCGCCCGCGAACGTGGCCATCCGGCCGACCTGCGCCCGCCGGGCCCGCACGCCGCCGTGCGCGACGAACTCCTTCGCGCCCCGCGCGCAGATCAGGTCGCGCCCGATGACCGCGCCGCCGACGTCCAGCGACGGCTTGCCCGCCGGCTGGTGCCGGTAGCGGCCGGGGCTGGTGATCCGGCTGCCGCGCAGGTCGAGGTTCGCGCCCACGTGCACGCCGCGCAGCTCCAGCCCGCCGGACACCTGCACCTCGCGGGCGGCGAAGTTGCTGCCGATGCGGGACCGGTTGCCCAGCACCGCGTCCGCGCGCGGGTTGTCCAACGTGGACCCGTCGAGGATGAGGCTGCCCTTGGCCCGGAGGTCGACCATGCGGAACTGGCCGCGCACGGTCGCCTGGCGGCCGATGACGTCCCCGCCGATCGCCGTGCCGTCCAGGTGCAGCGCGCGCCCGTACCCCGTGGGCTCCGCGGTGTCCGTCGCCAACGCGCGGCCGTAGCCGGTGGGCTCGGTGTCGGCTTCCCCCATCGCGTCGAACGTGCCGCCGGACAGCGACAGCGTGCCGCCGACCGAGGCGTTGACCATGCGCACCGTGCCCGCGCTGGTGAAGCCGCGGTCCAGCTGCACGTCGCCGTCCACCGTGATGCGGTCGAACACGAGGGTGGCGTTCGGGTCGGAGTGCGGGTCCAGCGCGTCCTCGTCCGGCCGGCCGTCGGCGGCGGTCGCGCCCCGCAGGGTCAGCGCGGAGTCGACGCGCGCGCCCGCGAGCAGCACGGTGCCGTGGAACGCGCAGCCGTTCATCAGCAGGTTGCCGCCCACGTGCAGGCCGGTGCCGTTGAACGAGTGGCCCGACGGGTTGGTCAGCAGGCCGCCGCTGAAGTTGCAGTAGCCGCCGACGTGCGCGCCCGCCATCCGCAGCTCACCGGTGACCCGCACCCGCTGCGCCAGCAGGCCGCCCGCGACCTTCAACCGGTCGGCGTGCAGCGCGATCCCGTCCGGCAGGCGCAACGCGCTGTCCCGCAACGACAACGACCCGGCGACGTCGGCGTCGACCAGGTCCACCAGGCCCTCGACGGCGCTGCCGGCCAGCGAGACCTCGTTGGCGCTGCCGAGGTTGCGCGCCGACAGGCCGGGCAGCCAGCAGTCGGCGAACTCGATCCCGGCCAGCTTGGCCTGCCGCAGGTCCGGCGGCTCCTCGAACCGGCACCGCACGAACTCCAGCAGGTACGGGAACTCCACCGCGCGCAGGTCGAGCGCGCCGGTGAGGAACCGGTCCGCCACCCGCACCACCGGCGGCATCCCCGCCCGCCTGCGCGGCAACCGCCACGTCCCGTCCGGCTCGCCCACGCCGCGCAGCACGTCGGCCGCGGCCACCCGGGCGGAGCGCGGCGGGCTGGGGTCGAACACGTCCAGCCCCCGCGCCCCCACATCGGTCATGTGATCGACAATCGCGGTCCGACGGCCCCTTGGCAAGCGAACCGCGCGAGGATCAGGCCCCGCGCGGCCCCTGGTGCGTCGGGTCGAGCACGCGCGCCAGGAACGACTGCGTGCGCTCGTGCTGCGGTGCCCCGATGACCTGCTCGGCGGGACCTTCCTCGACCACGCGCCCGTCGTCCATGAACAGCACCCGGTCCGCCACCTCGCGGGCGAACTGCATCTCGTGCGTCACCACGAGCATCGTCATGCCCTCGTCGGCCAACTGGCGCATCACGCCCAGCACGTCACCGACCAGCTCCGGGTCCAGCGCCGAGGTCGGCTCGTCGAACAGCATGACGTCCGGGTCCATCGACAGCGCCCGCGCGATCGCCACGCGCTGCTGCTGGCCGCCGGAGAGCTGGGCCGGCATGGCGTTGACCTTCTCCGAGAGCCCGACCCGCTCCAGGTTGCGCAGCGCGATCTCCTGCGCCTGCTTCTGGTCGCGCTTGAGGACCTTGCGCTGCGCGACGGTCAGGTTGTTCAGAACGTTCAGGTGCGAGAACAGGTTGAACGACTGGAACACCATGCCGATCTTGGTGCGCGCGGCGTCGATGTCCACGTCCGGATCGGTCAGCTCGGTGCCGTTGACGACGATCTTCCCGCCGCTCGGCTCCTCCAGCAGGTTCACGCAGCGCAGCAGCGTGGACTTGCCCGAGCCGGACGGCCCGATGATGCACACCACGTCACCGCTGTTCACCCGCACGTCGATGCCCTTGAGCACCTCCAACGAGCCGAACGACTTCTTCAGCCCGGTGATCTCGACCGCCGACCCGGTCACGCGGACACCCCCAACCCGGTCGATTCCGGCGTGCTGATCTTCTTGCCGCCCGTGCGCCGCTCCAGGTACCGCGACAGGTGGCCCAGGGGCAGCGTGATGAGCAGGTAGCACAGGCCGACCACCAGGATCGGGGTCAGCGACGGCGACCGGCTCAGCGTCTCGCGGCCGAACTTCGTCAGCTCGTACTGGTCGCGGGCCAGGCCGATGATGTAGATCAGCGACGAGTCCTTGGTGAGCAGGATGAGCTCGTTGGTCAGCGGCGGCAGGATGATCCGGAACGCCTGCGGGATGACCACGGTCAGCAGCGTGCGGCCCTGCGACATGCCCAGCGACCGGGCCGCTTCGAGCTGCCCCTTGGGCACCGCCTGGATGCCCGCGCGGATCGTCTCCGCCATGTACGCGGCGCCGACGATGCCCAGCGCCAGCATGACCGTCGAGTAGATGTCGAACTGGATCCCGAACGCCAGCGGCACGCCGAAGCTCAGCGCGATGAACACCAGCAGCGCGGGGACACCGCGGAAGAACTCGATGTAGATCGTGGCCAGCCACCGGTACGGCGCGACCGGGGACAGCTTCATCAGGGCCAGGATCAGGCCGAAGACCAGCCCGAACACGAACCCCAGCGCGGTGTAGACGAGGGTGTTCTTCAGCGCCACGGTGAAGACGCCGGGGAACATCGACGCGGCGATGTCGAAGTTGAAGAAGGCGCGCTTGATCTCGCCCCAGTCGGCGACCAGGGCCAGGACGAGGAAGACGACGACCAGCAGCGCGTACTGGGCACCGCGGAACGCTTTCGTCCGCTGTCGCTTGGTGAGTGCCATGTGGGTTACCTCGTGGGTGGGGTGGACAAGGCGCGGGGCCGGTGCTTCGTGAGCACCGGCCCCGCCGTCGTGCCGGTTACTTGGACTCCGGCTTCTTGCCGAACCACTTCTCGTAGATCTCGTCGTACTTGCCGCTGTCCTTGGCCTTCTTCAGGACCGCGTCGACCTTGGTCTTCAGAGCGGTGTTGCCCTTCTTCATGCCGATGCCGTACTGGTCACCGGTGTCGAACTCCTTGGTGACCTCGGTGTCGGGGAACTCCTTGGCGTAGTCGAAGAGCACGCCGTTGTCGTTGACGGCGGCCTCGACCGAGCCGGTGCGCACGGCGGTCTCCATCAGCGGCAGGTCCTCGAACTGCACGACGGTGTAGCCGAACTCGGCGGCCTTCGCGTTCGCGTACTCCTCACCGACGGTGTCGAGCTGCACACCGACCCGCTTGCCCTTCAGGCCGTCCAGGCCCTTGATCCCGGAGTCCTTCTTGACCAGGAGGGCCTGGCTGGCGTCGAAGTAGGGATCGGAGAACTCGATCGCCTCCTTGCGCTCGTCGTTGATCGTCATCGCCGCCGCGGCGAGGTCGCACTTGCTGGTGTTGAACACCTCGCCGGAGGTGATGGTCTCGAACGGCGTGTCGAAGATTTCCTGGGTGACGTTGAGCTCCTCGGCCACCAGGTCCACCAGGTCCACGTCGAACCCGATGGTCTTGTCCCCCTCCGAGTACTGGAAGGGCTTGTACGACAGGTGGGTGCAGGTGACCAGCTTGCCGCTCTGGACCAGGGTGATGCCCGACCCGTTGTCCTGCGAGCCGGTGTTGACCTTGGTCGCGCACGCCGTCATCGTGGCCGCCAGGGCGAGCACGGGGAACAGGGCGAGCGCAGCGTGCCTGGTACGACGGGCCACGGCGTCACTCCTCGTAACTGTGTCGGTCGAGTGTTCGGCATACTGCCACTCGTTTGACGCCATGCACAGCACGTGCATGTTACGGACCGGTATGGGTCGGTGAGTCTCTTATCATACTCAAGGGTTGCGAACCGTGTTTGAGACGAGCCATCCGCGTTCGGCGGAACCTTCGCGAAGGTCACGATCGACAGCGCGTGATCTGCAAGGGTGATCTTTCCTCCATTCGTGGAGTGATCAATGGTGGGTTTCTGTCAACCTATTTTAGGTATCCAGTAAATCGGACAAAATTCGTAAACGTCATCCATGGTGGTGAATGGGTGGACATCTTCACGGATTGCGTCCATTGATCCGTTCGGCCTATTTTCAGGTCCTTGGGATGATGGGAGGCTGGGTTGCCGGGGGGCGCAAGGGTATGCCTCTCGGGGGTTTCATTATCGAGGGGGTTACTTTGCTGCGTCGTTTTGTGCGATATTTTTCCGTGCTCGCTTTGGTGGTGTCCGGGATCTTCACCGCGGCTGGAGCGGCTTCTGCCGACCCTCCTGGCCCGTGTGGCTTCTACAGCGGAACCAACGGCAAGTACGTGGTGAACTGCGTGTACGGGTACGTCAAGTACCGCATCTACTTCGCCTTGGGCTCCTCGGAGGACCGGTGCCTGGAGCCCAAGGAGTGGTATGCCATTCCGACTACTTTCGCGCCGTACGCCGCTGACAAGCTCGGTGCCTGCTGACGAACACTGAAATGTCGGATTGACGGACATGGGTGGCGCCGACTGCGATCAGGTGCTGCCCATGTCCGTAATTCATCTCCCCGAAAGTCCGATGAGCAAGCTGGCGACCAGCGCCGTCCAGCCGGTCTGGTGGGTGGCACCCAGTCCTTCACCCGTGTCGCCGTCGAAGTACTCGCTGAAGGTGACGTGCTCCCGCCACAGGGGTGAGTCGGTCGACTCGACCCGCTTGCCGTCCGCGGGCCGGCGGCCGTCGTGGTCGGGCAGGAACAGCGACACCAGCCGTCCGACCAGCTCGTCCGCCGCCCGACCGGCCGTCACGTGCTTCTGGCTGCGAGTGGGAAGTTCCACGTGGAACCGACCGCCGTGGAACTCCTCGATCGTCCGCAGCGCCTCCACGAGCAGCGCGTTCGTCGGGAACCACACCGGGCCGCGCCAGTTCGAGTTGCCGCCGAACATCGGCGTGCGGGACTCGCCCGGCTCGTAGCCCATCCGGTGCTCCTGGTCCGCGACGTGCACCTCCAGGCCCTCCCGGTGCGCCGCGGACAGGCTGCGGATGCCGTGCGGCGAGAGGAACTCGCCCTCGTCCAGCATCCGGCTCAGCACCCGTCGCAGCTTGCGCTCGTCCAGCAGGCTGAGCAGCGCGCCGCCGCCGCTGTTGCGGCTGAGGAACTGCTGGAGCTCCGGCCGCTTGGACAGTAGGTGCTCCAGCCGCCGGCTGAAGTCGGGCAGCTCCTCGAACACCCACGGCTCCAGCACCGCGCACGCCAGCACCGGGATCAGGCCGACCATCGACCGCACCCGCACCGGCTGCGACTCGACGTGCCCGTCCGACCGACGCCGCGACACCACGTCGTAGCAGAAGCCGTCCGTCTCGTCCCAGATGCCGCGCCCGCCGGAACCGAACTGCGTGGACGCCTCCGCGATGCCCAGGAAGTGCTCCACGAACTTCGTGGCCACGTCCTCGTACGACTCGTCGTGCCGCGCCAGCTCCAGCGCGATCTGCATCAGGTGCAGGCTGTAGGCCGCCATCCACGACGTCGCGTCGGACTGCTCCAGCCGCCACCCGCCGAGCATCGGCTCCGACCGGTTCACCGGGCCGATGTTGTCCATGCCGAGGAAGCCGCCCTCGAACAGGTAGCTGCCGTCGGCGTCCTTGCGGTTGACCCACCAGGAGAAGTTCAGCAGCAGCTTGTGGAAGACCTTGGCCAGGAACTTGCGGTCCTTGACCTCCTCGGACCGGTAGACCTGCAACGCCGCCCAGGCGTGCACCGGCGGGTTGACGTCGCCGAACTCCCACTCGTAGGCGGGCAGCTGGCCGTTCGGGTGCATCAGCCACTCGCGGCACAGCAGGAGCAGCTGCTCCTTGGCGAACGCCGGGTCGACCTTCGCGAACGGCACGGTGTGGAACGCGAGGTCCCACGCGGCGAACCAGGGGTACTCCCACTCGTCCGGCATGGAGATGACGTCGGCCACGTCGAAGTGCCGCCAGTGCGCGTTGCGGGCGTGCATGTTCCGGCGGGACGTGGGCGCGGCGGGCTGCGCCGGGTCGCCGTCCAGCCAGTCCGCGGTGCGGAAGCGGTAGTGCTGCTTGGTCCACATCAGGCCGGCCAGCGCGCGGCGCACGATGGCGGCCCGCTTCGGGTCCAGGTCGGTGTGGTGGAACTCGTCGGCCTCGGCCTTCCGCTGGTCGACGGTGTCGGAGAAGCTCGGGCCGAACGCGTCGAGGTGGCCGTCACCCTCCACCAGGCGCAGCCGCACGGTGACCGACTCGCCCGGCTCCACCGGGTCGAACGAGTACCAGGCGGCGACCTTCGTGCCGGGCTCGCTCGTGTCGTCCGGGCCGACGACCTGGCACGCCGTCGCGTCCTCGCGGATGACGTACCGGTCGATGCCGTCCTTGGTGTAGCGGGTCGGGTTGCGGTGGGTGCCGAACAGCTCGACCTCGTTGGTCTCGTTGTCGGTGACCAGCAGCGTCGGCGTGCCCTCGACGTGCAGCGTGTAGCGGCCGAGCGCGCCGTGCTCGGCGGTGATGCGGCGCCAGCCGTCCCGCGTGGACGCGGTCAGCGACGGCTTGCGGTCGTCGCGGCCCCACGCCCACGTGTTGCGGAACCAGAACTGGGGCAGCAGGTGCAGCGGCGCCGGGTCCGGGCCGTGGTTGGTGGCGGTCAGCTCGACGCAGATGTCCTTCGGGCCCGCCTTGGCGTAGCTGACCCGCACGTCGAAGAACCGGTTGTCGTCCAGCGCGCCAGTGTCGGACAGCTCCGGCTCGCGCTCGTTGCGGCCGGCGCGCTGGGCCATCCCGCGCAGCTCGGCGTAGGGGAACTCGCACTGCGGGTACCGGTAGACGACCTGCATCCACGAGTGCGTGGGCGTGCCGTCGGTCACCCACCAGTGCTCCTTGGCGTCCTCGCCGTGGTTGCCCTCGTTGTTGGTGAGCCCGAAGTAGCGCTCCTTGAGGATCGGGTCGCGGCCGTTCCAGAGCGCGACGCCGAAGTTCAGGAAGCCGTGCACGTCGCAGATGCCCGCGATGCCGTCCTCGCCCCAGCGGTAGGCGCGCGAGCGGGCGTGGTCGAACGGGAACGACGTCCACGCGTCGCCACCCGCCGAGTAGTCCTCCCGGACCGTGCCCCACTGGCGTCCGGCCAGGTAGGGGCCCCAGAGGCGCCAGGGTGCGGTCGGCGAGTCGGACTCCGCCAACCGCGTCCGCTCGGCTTGCCGGCTGTGCTCGTTCACTCGGCCAGTGTGCGGCATCGGTTCAGTAAACCTGTTACCCGCCGGTTAGGTCACACCTCCGACCGGTGTTTGCAAACCCTGTCAGTGGACTGCGATGGTCACTCTCCGTGGACTACGACTTACCTCCCTGGTACAGCGGCTCGGACGCGCCCCCACGCGTGCTGGAACGGGCCGTGGCGGCGGCGCTGGTCCGCCCGGAGGTGACGCGGTCCGTCGAGGCGGGGCACGTCACGCAGCAGGAGCTGCTCCGCGCGCTGGACGGCGCGGAGACCGCCGTGCTGGCGGCGGCGGTCCAGGCGGAGCTGCGGTACCGGGCCCAACGGCCGGGCTGGTGGGCGTTGTTCGCGGTCAACGCCCCGGTCGGCCGGTGGGTGCTGCTCGTCGCGCCGGTGCTCGGCCTGGCGGCCCTGGCCTGGTTCGTGACCGTGCTGGTCGGCCTGCCGCGGCTCGGCGCGCTCGCGGTGGTCGCGGGCACGGCCGCGCTGGGGGTCGTGCTCGACCTGCTCCTGCTGGCGAACTGGTCGCAGGGCCGTTTCAGCCGACGTCTCGTGATCGGCTGGTCGTGGTGCGGGTGCATGTTGCCGCAGACGGCCTTCGAAGCGCTGCTGGCGTCCGGCTCACCGCAGCGCCCGCTGCTCCTGGCGACGGCGGTCGGTTCCATCGCGGTGAGCGTCGCGGCATTCCTCACCGTGCGCACGCTGTTGCGCGGCTTCAAGCACTACGGCCTGGACGACGTCGCGCGGGTCGCCTTCACGGCCTGGGAGGAGAGCGTGCTGGTCGACGGGGTGCTGCCGGTGCTCTACAGCCGGCTGAACGAGGCGAGGCCGCCCGTGCACTCCACCACCCTCACCGCGCGGGAGGCGTTCCCGGTCGTCCGGGCCGACCCGCTGCGGATGCACGTGCCGACGCCGGCGGGCGCCGTGCTGGCCGGGCTGGTCGACCAGCTCGACGGCGGCAGCTTCGCCGTGGCCGGGCCGCGCGGCGCGGGCAAGACCGACCTGCTCCGGGCGTTCTGCGGCGGGCGGTACCGGCCGGCCGGCCGTGCGCCCGACCTGGCGGTGCTGGTGTCCGCGCCGGTCGACTACGTGCCGCAGGAGTTCGTCGTGCACCTGTTCGCCGAGGTGTGCGGGGCGGTCCTCGACCGCTTCGGGCCGCGCCACCCGCTGACCGCCGCCGCACGTGACGAGCTCCTGCTGCTCAACCACGTGCGCAGCCTCACCGACGAGGTCAGCGGCAAGGGCGGGTTCAAGGGGTTCGAGCTGGCCGGCAAGCGGGCCGTCACCCTGACCGGTCGGGCGCTCACCTACCCGGAGGTGGTCAAGCGCTTCCGGGTGTTCCTGGGCCGGATCGCCGCCGAACAGGCGACCGAGCGTGAGTCGGCACCCGGTCGGGTGATCATCGGCATCGACGAGCTGGACCGCATCGGGGCGGGTGAGCCGGCACGCAGGCTGCTCAACGAGGTGAAGGCGCTCTTCGACGTCCAGGGCTGCTACTACCTGGTGTCGGTGTCCACGGAGGCGCAGCACGACTTCGAGCTGTCCGGCATCGGCCTGCGCAGCGTCTTCGACAGCTCGTTCGACGAGGTGGTCCGGGTCGACTACCTCGACCTCGTCCACGCCCGCGCGCTGCTGCGCCGCTACGTCCTCGACCTGTCCGAGCAGTTCCACGCCCTGGCCTACGTGTTCTCCGGCGGACTGGCCCGCCAGCTCGTCCGCACCGCGCGGGCCATCGTGGACCTGGGCCGCGACCGGCCGGGGCGCGACATCGCGGACGTCGTCCGGGCCCTGGCCTCGGCCGAGCTGACCCGCGCGTGCCAGGCCACCGCCGACGCCCTGACCGCCGCCGACGACCGCGAGGGCGTCACCGGGCTGCTCCGCCTGCTCGACGAACGCCCGCCCACCGACCTGAAGGCCTACGGCGACCGCGTCCTGGGCGCCTACGCCGGCGGCCGGTCCGACCGCGTCCGGCGGCTGAGGGACGCCGTCGCCGCCCGCGCCTACTTCCTCGCCACGGTGACCCGCACGTTCACCGCGGACCTCACCGAGGACCGCATGGCCGCCCTGGACTTCGACGAGCTCGCCCGCGCCCGCCGCTACGCCGGCACCAACCCCGACGCAGGTCTGTCCCTGCTCCGCGACCTCGACCGGAGGTGGGCCACGTGAGGGGCGGCGGTCGGTGACCACCGCCCCGTCCGCTCAACGCCGGGCGTGCGCGTCCAGCACCACGGCGACGGCCTCGGTGATCCGGGCCGCGTGCGCCAGGTGCAGCCACTCGTCCGGCACGTGGCAGTTCGAGTCCGGCCCGACCGCGCCCGTGACCAGGAACTGGGCCTGCGGGTACGCCTCGTGCAGCAGCCCCATGAACGGGATCGAGCCGCCGAGCGCCACCGTCCGCCACGGCGCGTCGAACACCTCCTCACCGACCCGGTCCAGCGTCTCGCGCAGCCACGGCGCGAGCTCCGGCGCGTTCCAGCCGTCGGCGTGCTCGACGCGCGACAGCTCCACCGTCGCCCCGTACGGCACGTCGGTCGTCAGCGCGTTCCGCACCGCGTCCATGGCCGCCTTCGAGTCGGCCGTCGGCGGCAGGCGGAAGCTCAGCACCAGCGTGGTGAACGGCCGCAGCACGTTGCCCGCGTCGTCCGGCTGGGGCAGCCCGGCCGCACCGGTGACCGACAGCGTCGGCCGCCACCCGGCGTTGAGCGCCAGCTCGGCCTCGTCCTCGCCCATCGGCCGCGTCCCGTCGGCCCACGGCACGCTGCCCACCAGCACGCCGGGCACGCTGGACACCGCGTCGCGCACCTCCGCCACCCGGTGCGGCGGGATGTCGACGTGCATCTCGCGCACCAGCACCTCGCCGGTCGTCGAGTCCTCCAGCCGGTCCAGCAGCTGCCGGGCGATCCGGAACGACGACGGCACGATCCCGCTCGCCATGCCCGAGTGCAGCCCGCTCTCCAGCACCCGCACGGTGACCGAGACCTGCGCCAACCCGCGCAACGACGTGGTCAGCCACATCCGGTCGTAGTCGTTGCCGCCCGAGTCCAGGCAGACGACCAGCGACACGTCACCGAGCCGCGGCCGCAGGTGGTCCAGGTAGGCGGGCAGGTCCGGGCTGCCGGACTCCTCACCGGTCTCCAGCAGCACGACGCACCGCGAGTGCGCGCCGCCAGACCGCCGGACCCCCTCGATGGCGGCGATGGCCGCGTAACCGGAGTAGCAGTCGTCGGCCGAGCCGCGACCGTAGAGCCGCCCGTCGCGCACGACCGGCGTCCACGGGTCGAGCCCCTCGCCCCAGCCGCCGACCGGCGGCTGCTTGTCCAGGTGGCCGTACATCAGCACCGTGTCCGACGTGGAGGCGGTGCCGGGCACGTCCACCAGCAGCAGCGGCGTCCGGTCGGGCAGCTGGACGACCTCGACGGTCGCGCCCGGCAGGTCGCGGTCGGTGAGCCAGGCGCGCACGTGCTCGATCGCGGCGGCCAGGTGGCCGTGCGCGGCCCACTCGGGGTCGAAGGCGGGGGAGATCGACGGTACGGCGATCAAGGCGGACAGGCTCGGGAGGATGTCGTCATCCCAGAGCCCGCGAACGGTACGGGTCAGCGCTGAACGGTCCACGCCCCGATCCTGTCACGGCCCCGTTCGCCGTCGTCGCACCACGAGGGCGCGTCCGGGTGCGCGCTACCAGGTTTCGCTTCGTGGAAATGGGCAGTCCGGCCGATGGTCGGTAGTCCATCCAAAGGCACGGTGCCGACGTGGGCCGTTTGGTCCACCGCCCGTGCCGGGAACCCTACCGACGGTGGTTAACGATCGGTAACCGGGACAAGGGTGTTCGACATCCGGGCGCTCTACTCGGACTGCCGAAGATTGGCCGTCCAACCGTTGCCGCACGTCAGAACGTTGCGCCGGAGATTACGAACTGGGATGGGGCTCACCATGACGGGTGACGCCATGTCAGGATGTGGATGAGAACACCGTCAGCGCCGACGGTTGCCAGACCCCCACACCCCGGGGACGACGGCGACTGGCGGTGCAGCCGCGCTGGGTCGCCACAAGCGACCGGGCGGCCTCGTAGACGAGGAGACAAGGCGCATGTCGTCCCCCGAAGAATGGACGCACCCAGGGCCGGATGCCGCGCCGGCCACTGCTGCCACACCGACAGCGGAACAGGTGATCGCAGGCTTGCGAGCGACAGACGAGGGCGGCGCCGACCTGGTGCAGCTGCTCACCCCCGAAGGTGAGCGCGTCCAGCACCCGGACTTCGACATCGACATCACCGGCGAGGAGCTGCGCGGGCTGTACCGCGACATGGTCCTGGTCCGCCGGGTCGACCGCGAGGCCAACGCGCTGCAGCGCAAGGGCGAGCTGGGCATCTGGGTGCCGCTGCTCGGCCAGGAGGCCGCGCAGATCGGCGCCGGCCGGGCCCTGCGCCCGGAGGACATGGCGTTCCCCAGCTACCGCGAGCACGGCATCGCGTGGACGCGGGGCATCAAGCCCACCGACCTGCTCGGCATCTTCCGCGGCACGGACATGGGCACCTGGGACCCGGTCGAGCACCGCTTCCACCCGTACACGATCGTCATCGGCAACCAGGTGCTCAACGCCGCCGGGTACGCCATGGGGCAGAAGTTCGACGGCAAGGTCGGTGACGCCGACGGCGAGGCGACGATCTGCTTCTTCGGCGACGGCGCGACCAGCCAGGGCGACGTGCACGAGGGCTTCGTGTGGGCCGCGGTCTACGACGCGCCGCTGGTGTTCTTCTGCCAGAACAACCAGTGGGCCATCTCCGAGCCGACCGAGCGCCAGTCCCGCCTGCCCCTCTACCAGCGGGCCCGCGGCTACGGCTTCCCCGGCATCCGGGTCGACGGCAACGACGTGCTGGCCACCCTCGCGGTCACCCGCTGGGCGCTGGAGGAGTGCCGCCAGGGCAACGGCCCGATCCTGATCGAGGCCTTCACCTACCGGATGGACGCGCACACCACGTCCGACGACCCGTCCCGCTACCGGCTGTCCGACGAGCTGGAGCTGTGGAAGCTGAAGGACCCGATCGAGCGGGTCAAGGTGCACCTGGTCAAGCAGCAGTGGGCCGACCACGCGTTCTTCGAGTCCGTCGAGGCCGAGGCCGAGCAGATCGCGGTCGAGCTGCGGGACTACTGCGTCAACCTGCCCGACCCGCCGGCCGGGCGGATCTTCAGCGAGGTCTACGCCGAGAGCAACCCCGTCCTGGACGCGCAACGCGACGAGTTCCTGGTCTACCACACCGGGTTCGCGGGAGGTGAGCACTGATGGCTGCTCCGACCATGGACCGCCCCGCGACGGGCGACCAGGGCGCGACCGCGGTGCAGACGCTGACCATCGCCAAGGCCTTGAACAACGGCCTGCGCGCGTCGATGGAGGCCAACCCCAAGGTCATCGTGATGGGTGAGGACGTCGGCAAGCTCGGCGGCGTCTTCCGCATCACCGACGGCCTGCAGAAGGACTTCGGCGAGCAGCGCGTGCTGGACACCCCGCTGGCCGAGTCGGGCATCATCGGCACCGCCGTCGGACTCGCGATCCGCGGCTACCGGCCGGTGTGCGAGATCCAGTTCGACGGGTTCATCTTCCCCGGCTTCGACCAGATCGTGTCCCAGGTCGCCAAGCTGCACTTCCGCACCCAGGGCCGGCTCAAGGTGCCCATGGTGATCCGGGTGCCGTTCGGCGGCGGCATCGGCGCGGTCGAGCACCACTCCGAGTCGCCCGAGTCGTACTTCGCGCACACCGCCGGCCTCCGGGTCGTCTCGTGCTCGAACCCGGCCGACGCCTACTGGATGATCCAGCAGGCGATCGACTGCGACGACCCGGTGCTGTTCTTCGAGCCGAAGCGGCGCTACTACGAGAAGGGCCAGGTCGACACGACCGCCGTGCCCGGACCGCTGTTCTCCTCGCGCACGCTGCGCACCGGCGACGACGTCACGCTCGTGTCGTACGGCCCGATGGTGCGCACGTCGCTGGACGCCGCCGCGGCGGCCGAGGAGGAGGGGCGTTCGCTGGAGGTCATCGACCTGCGCACGCTGTCCCCGCTCGACCTCGCGCCCGTGTACGAGTCGGTGCGCCGCACCGGCCGGCTGGTCGTGGTGAGCGAGGCGCCCGGCGAGTCCTCCATCGCCGGCGAGATCGCGGCCAAGGTGCAGCAGGAGTGCTTCTACTCCCTGCAGGCGCCGGTGCTGCGGGTGACCGGGTTCGACACCCCGTACCCGCCGTCGAAGCTCGAGGAGGAGTTCCTCCCCGACCTCGACCGGGTGCTGCACGCCGTCGACCGCTCGCTGGCCTGGTAGGGGGAGTCGTGCCGCAGTTCAAGCAGTTCCCCCTGCCCGACACCGCCGAGGGGCTGACCGAGGCCGAGATCCTCACCTGGCACGTCAAGCCGGGTGACGCGGTGAAGGTCAACCAGATCATCCTGGAGATCGAGACCGCCAAGGCGGCCGTCGAGCTGCCGTGCCCGTGGGACGGCGTGGTGACCGAGTTGCTGGCCGAGGTCGGGCAGACCGTCGAGGTCGGCGTCCCGATCATCACCATCGACGTGGACCCGTCCGGTGCGGCCCCGGCCGCGCCCGCACCGGCGGCCACCCCCGCCCCGGCGGCGTCGAACGGCAAGATCGGTGAGGAGATGCCGGGCGGCCGGATCGCCACGCTGGTCGGCTACGGGCCCCGTGCCGGTGCGGCGAAGCGCCGTCCGCGCAAGGACGCCCCGGTCGCCGCGGCTCCCGCGCCCGTCGTACCTGCTGCTCCCGTCGCTCCCGTCGTCGCTCCCGCCCCGGTGGTCGCTCCCGCTCCGGCTCCGGTGGTCCCGGAACCGGTGACGCCCCCCGGCGGGTACGTGCCGCTGGCCAAGCCGCCGGTGCGCAAGCTGGCGAAGGACCTGGGCGTCGACCTGTACGCGCTGTCGGGCTCCGGCCCTGGCGGCGTGATCACGCGGGAGGACGTCGAGCAGGCCGTCGCGCCCGCGCCGACGACCCCGCCGACCACCGCGCCGTTCCCCGCGGCCGGCGGTGCGCGGGAGCGTCGCGTCCCGATCAAGGGCGTCCGCAAGGCGACCGCGCAGGCGATGGTGGACAGCGCGTTCACGGCGCCGCACGTCACGGAGTTCCTGACCGTGGACGTGACGCCGATGATGGAGCTGCGGGCCCGGCTGAAGAACGTGCCGGAGTTCCGCGGCGTCAAGCTCACGCCGCTGGCGTTCGCCGCCAAGGCCGTGGTCCTGGCCGCGCGCCGCACGCCCGACGTCAACGCGACGTGGGACGCCCAGGCGGGCGAGATCGTCTACAAGGACTACGTGCACCTGGGCATCGCCGCCGCGACGCCGCGCGGACTGGTGGTGCCGAAGGTCCGCGACGCCGACCGGATGTCGCTGCGCGAGCTGGCCGTGGCCCTGGACGAGCTCGCCACGACCGCCCGCGAGGGCAAGACGTCACCGGCGGACATGATGGGCGGCACGTTCACCATCACCAACGTCGGCGTCTTCGGCGTCGACACGGGCACCCCGATCATCAACCCGGGTGAGTCCGCGATCCTGGCCCTGGGCGCGATCCGGGACATGCCGTGGGTGGTCGACGGCCAGGTCGTGCCGCGCAAGGTGTGCCAGCTGGCGCTCAGCTTCGACCACCGCGTGGTCGACGGCCAGCAGGGTTCGCAGTTCCTGGCGGACGTGGGCGCGCTGCTGGCCGACCCCGGCGTGGCGATGACGTACTGATCGACAGAGCGGCAACGGGCCGGCGTCCACCTCGGGCGCCGGCCCTTCCGCGTCCGGGTGTGGTCGCAGGCCGGTAAAACCGGTTGAAGTTCCAGTCGCTGGAAAGTTCAGGGTGATCCCGTGACGCACTACTCGATCGGTGACCTGGCGCGGTTGACCGGCCTGTCCACGAGGACGATCCGGTTCTACTCCGACACCGGCGTGATCCCCGTGGCGGGGCGCACGGCGGGCGGCTTCCGCACCTACGACGTCGACGGGTTGGCGCGGCTCAAGCTCGTGCGGACCCTGCGTGAACTGGGCGTCGACCTGCCCACGGCGCAGCGGGTGCTCGCGCGGGAGGTGTCCGTGGCCGAGGTGGCCCGGACGCACGCGGAAGCCATCGACGCGCAGATGCGCACGCTCCGGTTGCGCCGGGCCGTGCTGCGGGTCGTGGCGCGGAACGGGGAGGTGGAGATGGTGCACGAGTTCGCGCGGCTGTCGGAGGAGGAGCGGCAGGCGATCCTGGACGACTTCTTCGACGAGGTGTTCGGCGGGCTGGAGATGGACCCGGACTTCGTGCGGCACATGAGGTCGGTCCGGGTGGAGCTGCCGGACGACCCGTCGCCGGAGCAGCTGGAGGCGTGGGTCGAGCTGGCGAACCTGGTGCGCGACCCGGACTTCCGGGCGTCGATCCGGCGGATGTCGGTGCGGCACGAGGAGATGAGGGCCGAGGGCACCGACATGTCCGCGCCCTCGGCGGAGCAGATGGAGGCGTTCCGGTACGCGATGGCCCAGGCCCGCGAGGCGCTGGACGCGGGGGTCGAGCCGAAGTCCGCCGAGGCGGCGGACATCGTCCGGCGCGTCAACGAGCGGTGGGCGGGGGTCGTGGGCCTGCCGGTCGGCCCGGAGCTGGCCCGGCACCTGACCGAGTTCGGCGACCCGAGGGCCGAGCGCTACTGGTCCCTGCTCGCCACGGTCAACGGCTGGGAAACCCCGATCCCCGACACCACGGCCGAGCGGAAGTGGCTGGCCGACGCGGGCCGCTAGCCACCCCCGGGAATCCGGCTCGACGCTCGCACCGACCCGATCGGCCGCGGGTGGCGAAGGGCGGGGTCTTCCGCGTCCCGAAGACCCCGCCCGCTTCCCAGGCGGCCCGTGGGCGGCCTGGGAAGATCAACTCACTTGATGTACATGCCGGAAATGGCCCTGGCCACCACCAGCCGCTGGATCTCCGACGTCCCCTCGAAGATGGTGAAGATCTTGGCGTCGCGGTGCATCCGCTCGACCGGGTGCTCGCGCGTGTAGCCCGCCCCGCCCAGGATGTGGATCGCGCGCTCCGTCGCCCACACCGAGACCTCGCCCGCCTTGAGCTTGGACATCGACCCCTCGCCCGCGGTGAACGGGACGTTGTTGCGGCCCATCCAGGCGGCACGCCAGACGAGCAGGCGGGCGGCGTCGATCTCCATCTTCATGTTCGCCAGGTCGAACGCGATGGACTGGTTCTCGATGATCTTCCGGCCGAACGCCTCGCGGTCCTTCGCGTACTCCAGCGAGTACTCGTACGCCGCACGGGCGACGCCCACCGCCATCGCGCCGACGGTCGGGCGGGTCGTCTCGAACGTCGCCATCGCCGCCTGACCACCGGCCTTCTGCCCCTCGCGGGCACGGGCCAGGCGCGCGTCCAGCCGCTCCTTGCCGCCCAGCAGGCACCGGCCGGGCACGCGCACGCCGTCCAGGAACACGTCCGCCGTGTGCGACGCCCGCATCCCGTGCTTCTTGATCTTCCCGGGTGACGACAGGCCGGGCGTGCCGGGAGGCACGACGAAACCGGCCTGGCCCCGCGCGCCCAGGGCGGGGTCCACGACCGCGGTCACGACGTGGACGTTGGCGATGCCGCCGTTGGTGGCCCACGCCTTCTGCCCGTTGAGCACCCACTCGTCGGTGGCCTCGTCGTACACGGCCCGCGTCCGGTACCCCGCCACGTCCGACCCGGCCTGCGGTTCGGACGCGCAGAACGCCGCCAGCTTCGGCTCGTCCTCGGTGCCGAAGCACTCGGGCACCCACTCGGCCAGCTGCTCCGGCTCACCGGAGGCGAAGATGCCCGCCGCCGCCAACCCGGTGCCCATCAGCGCGAGCGCGATCCCGGCGTCACCCCAGAACAGCTCCTCGGTGGCGATCGGCAGCGACAGCCCGATGGGGTCCGCGAACCAGGTGGCCAGCGACTCGAACCCGTACAGGCCGATCTTCGCCGCCTCCTGGATCACCGGCCACGGCGTCTCCTCGCGCTCGTCCCACTCCGCCGCCGCCGGCCGGATCACGTCCTTCGCGAAGCCGTGCACCCACTCGCGCAGGTCGACCTGGTCCTCGTTGAGCTCCAGCGAAAAACCGCCCATGGTCCCCTCACGCCTTCGGAATGTTGAACAGGCTCATGAAGCCGGCCGCGAAGCCGAGGTCGCCCTTGACCTTCAGCTTGCCGGTCATGAACAGCACCGGCGCCGACGCGTTGCCGGTCGCGAGCTTCAGGAACTCCACCGGTCCCAACGTCACAGTGGCCCTGGGGTCACGGGTCGCGCCCTTGTTGATCGTGCACGCGGCGTTCTCGATGATCACCTCGTACACGTCGTCGCCGTCGGACCCGCCGGTCAGCCCGAAGTGCACGACGGCACGCGTCGCGCCCGCGCGGTCGCTGCGCAAGTGCACCTCCATGCGCCGGAACACCTCGTCGAGCACGCGTTCGCGCAGCCCCGGCCGGGACGTCACGGCCTCGACCTGCTCCTTGGACGCGCGCGAGATGATCCGCGCGAAGTTCTGCGGGTCCATCTTCGCCAGGTCGAGGTCGGCCCCGCCGTCGGCCAGCGCGCCCAGCGCGTCCAGCAGGTCGGCGAACTCGTCCCGGCCGAGCTTCTTCGGGTCGATGCCGCGCGCGATGACGTCGATGTCGACGCCCTTGAGCGCGGGATCGGCCGGATCGACCTGCTTGAGCGTTGAGATCAGCTCCGGTGGGCTGAGCTTCGCGATCGCCTCGGTGGTGAGGTCGATGGTCATGTGGCACCTCCGCTACCTACTGATTGGTAAATCTACTGGCGAGTAGGTAGGGCGGCAAGGGGCTCGGAGTAATCTCTGTGCCAGCCATCCAGGGGGTGCGATGCACGCAGAGCAACCGGTCCGCTCGGGTCGGGCCAAGAGGCTGCCACGAGCGGTGCGCGAACGGCAGATCATGGACGCCGCGGTGGACGTCTTCTCGCGCTTGGGGTTCCACGCCGCGTCCATGGACGAGATCTCCGAGGTCGCCGGCATCTCCAAACCCATGCTGTACGCCTACCTGGGTTCGAAGGAAGAGCTGTTCGCCACCTGCATCCGCCGCGAGGCGACCCGGATGATGGAGGCGATCGCGGGCGGCGTCGAGGCCGAAGAGCCGCCGGACGTCCAGCTGTGGAGCGGTCTGCGGGCGTTCTTCGGGTTCGTCGGCGAGAACCGGGCGAGCTGGCAGGTGCTGCACCGGCAGGCGTCCTCGCAGGGCGGGCCGTTCGCCGAGGAGCTGGCCGACATGCGCGGTAGGGCGATCAGCCTGGTGGCGGCGCTGCTGGTGCACTCGTCGGACTTCAGCAACGTGCCGCGGGCGGGCGACAAGGAGGCCGAGTCGCTGGCCGCGGCACTGGTCGGCGCGGGCGAGTCGCTGGCCGACTGGTGGTTGGACAACCCCCAGGAACCGGCCGGCGTCGTTGCCGCCCGACTGATGAACCTGGTGTGGATGGGGTTCGGGGACCTGGTGGCCGGCGACGTGTGGCACCCGCCGTCGCGCAGGTCCGAGCACGTCGCCGGAGGGTCGGAAGGGGCTTAGGCCAGCGCGTTCTTGAGCACGGACACCGCCTGGCCGATCGCGGCTTCGGCGGCGTGGGTCTCGCGCAGGGCGTTGAGCATCACGAAGTCGTGGATGACGCCCTGGTAGCGCACGGCGGTCACCGGCACGCCGGCTTCGCGCAGCTTGTTCGCGTAGGCCTCGCCCTCGTCGCGCAGCACGTCGGCCTCGGCGGTGATCACCAGGGCCGGCGGCAGGCCGGCGAGGTCTTCGAGGGAGGCGCGCAGCGGTGACGCGGTGATCTCCGCGCGCTGAGCCTCGGACGTCGTGTACTGGTCCCAGAACCACTGCATCGCGTCACGCCGCAGGAAGTAGCCCTCCGCGAACTCGTGGTACGACGGGGTGTCGAACGACGCGTCCGTCACCGGGTAGAACAGCACCTGCTGCCGGAACACCACGTCACCGCGCTGCTTGGCCAGCAGCGTCAGCGCGGCGGACATGTTGCCGCCGACCGAGTCGCCCGCCACGGCCAGGCGCGACGCGTCGAGCCCGCGGGCGGCGCCCTCGGTGACGATCCACCGCGCCACGGCGTAGCTCTCCTCCAGCGCGACCGGGTAGTGCGCCTCGGGCGAGAGGCTGTAGTCGGGGAACACCACGGCCGCGCCGACGCCCACGGCCAGCTCGCGGACCAGCCGGTCGTGCGTGCCGGCGTTGCCGAACACCCACCCCGCGCCGTGGACGTAGAGGACGACGGGCAGCGGGCCGGTGGCGCCCGCGGGCCGGACGACCCGGACGGGCACCTCCCCGACGGTCACCCACTCCTCGTCGACCTCGGGCTTGAACACCTCGCCGGACTGCACGGAGTCCACGGCCTCGCGGCCCTCGACCGGGCCGAGGTCGAACAGGTACGGCGGGTTGGCGGTCGCGGCGGCGAACTCGGCGGCGGCCGGTTCCAGGACAGTCATCTCGGGCTCCTCGGGGGTCGTGCGGTCCTGACACCCGAAACATAGGCCGCGATTACATCGTGCACAATCTAAATGGGTGCAGGTGTATCGTGGTCTTTCTCACAAGTGGAGGGACGACCCGCATGCGGGACTTCAGCCTGGAGCTGGACGACCAGCTCTGCTTCGCGCTCTACGCGGCCTCGCGAGCCGTCACTGCGCGGTACCGGCCGCTGCTGGACGAACTGGGCCTGACCTACCCGCAGTACCTGGTGCTGCTGGTGCTGTGGGAGCGCGGCCCGGTCCCGGTGAAGGACGTCGCCGCCGCGCTCCAGCTCGACTACGGCACCCTCTCCCCGCTGCTCAAGCGGTTGGAGGCGGCCGGCCTGATCCGCCGCGAACGCCGTCCCGACGACGAGCGCTCGGTCCGGCTCGTGCTGACCGAGGCGGGCGACGGGCTGCGCGAACGCGCCAAGGACGTGCCGCCCGTGATGGGCGAGGCGATGAACCTCAGCGACGAGCAGACCGCGCACCTGCGCGACCTGCTGCGCACGCTGGCCGACAACGTCAGCCGCTGATCACGCCCTCCAGGTGCGGCTTGCGCGACCAGAGCGCGAACCGCCACCCGTCACCGGTGGGCGCGGAGGAGAAGTCGACCTCGCCGAGCAGCGGGATCGGGGCCTTGAACCGCACGTCGACCTCGTACGCGTCCGGGAGCCGCCCCTCGAACGCGGCCACGCACCGCGCCTTCGACCACATCCCGTGCGCGATGGCGCGGGGGAAGCCGAACGCCTTGGCGGTCAACGCGTGCAGGTGGATGGGGTTGCGGTCGCCGGACGCGTCGGCGTACCGCCGGCCGAGGTCGCCGGGCAGCCGCCACCGCGCCGTCGGAGCGGGCGGGTCGGCGCGCGCGGAATCGGTCCCGGCGGTCCCGGTCCCGGTCTCTACCGTCCCGCCGCCCCGGCGCAGATAAGTCGACACATCGACCCAGACCTCTTCGCCGTCCACCGACGCCGTGGTCACCACGTCGAACTGCCGCCCGCGCTCGTGCGGCCGCAGGTTGCCGAGGCCCACGTGCAGCGACAGCGGTTCGGTCACGAGCAACGGCCGGTGCTGCCTGATCCGGTTGGCGACGTGCACCAGTCCGGGCAGCGGGAACGGGAACCCGGGTCCGGTCATCAGCCGGAGCTGCAACCCGAACCCGAGCACGTGCGGGTAGGTGATCGGGAGCTGGTCGCGCAGGCCGAACCCGCACACCCCGGCGTACCGGGCCAGGTGCGCGGGGTCGACGGTCACCTCGGCGTCCAGCGACGAGTCCGGCAGCTCGGTGCCGCGCCGGGTGAACCCGGTCAGCGCGGCCTTGGCGTAGAGCAGGGTCAGGTTCGCCATCACGCCCCCAGCAGGCTCTGGCCGCACACCCGCACGACGTTGCCGTTCACCCCGGCCGACGCCGGGTGCGCGAACCAGGCGATGGTCTCGGCGACGTCCACCGGCAGGCCGCCCTGCGACATGCTGTTCATCCGCCGACCCGCCTCGCGGATGAACAGCGGGACGGCGGCGGTCATCCGGGTCTCGATGAACCCCGGCGCGACCGCGTTCACCGTGGCCCGGCCCTCGACCCGCCGCGACAGGGAGTCGACCATGCCGATCACGCCCGCCTTGGTGGTGGCGTAGTTGGTCTGGCCGACGTTGCCGGCGATGCCCGCGATGGACGAGACGCCGATGATCCGCCCGCCGTCCCGCAGCGCGTCCGCGGCGAGCAACGCCTCGTTGACCCGTTCCTGCGACGCCAGGTTCACCGCGACCACCGCGTCCCACCGGTCCGCGTCCATCCGCCCGAGGGTGCGGTCGCGGGTGATGCCCGCGTTGTGCACCACGACGTCGACGCCGCCGTGCCGCCGGCCGAGGTGCTCGACGATCCGCGCGGGCGCGTCCGGCCGGGTGATGTCGAGCTGGAGCGCGGACCCGCCCACCCGGTTGGCCACCGCGGACAGCTCGTCGCCCTGCGCGGGCACGTCGAGGCACACCACGTGCGCGCCGTCGCGCCCCAGCACGTCGGAGATCGCCGCGCCGATGCCCCGCGACGCGCCCGTGACCAGCGCGACCTTCCCGGCCAGCGGCCGGTTCCAGTCCTCCGGCACCGGCACGTCGGCCGGCCCGATGCGCACGACCTGCCCCGACACGTACGCCGACCGGCCCGACAGCAGGAACCGCACGGTCGACTCGACCGCGTCCTCGCCGCCCGGCGCGACGTACACCAGCTGGGCCGTGCCGCCCCGCTTCAGCTCCTTGCCGACGCTGCGCGTGAAGCCCTCCAGCGCGCGCTGCGCGATCTGCGACCCGGCCTGGTCGGGCGGCGTGCCGAGGACTACCACCCGGCCGCACGGCACGAGGGACCGGATCACCGGCTGGAAGAACCCGTGCAGCTCGCGCAACCGCTCGACCGAGTCGATGCCGGAGGCGTCGAACACCAGCGCGCCGTACCGCTCGCCCGGCGACGCGTCGGCGTGGCCGGGCGCGACCTCCAGGCCCATGGACTTCACCGCCGCCGCGACGGGTTCGGCCAGTCGACCGGCACCGCCGATCAGCACGGGACCGGTCAGCGGCGGTTGTCCGGGCGAGTGGCGCCGCAGCGGGTACGGGTCGGGCAGACCCAGCTTGCCCACGACGAACCGACCGAAGCCGGACCTGGCGAAGGACTGGTATCGATCCATGTGCACATCACACTCCCTACTCGGTAGTAAGTCTACTGATCAGTAGGTAAGATTGACCACGACTCGCCCACGACCCTGGAGGACGACATGGCCCGAGTAGCCATCCTCGGCGGCAACCGCATCCCGTTCGCCCGGTCGAACGGGCCCTACGCGACGGCGTCGAACCAGGACATGCTCACCGCCACGCTGGACGGCCTGGTCAGCCGGTTCGGCCTCCAGGGCGAACGGCTCGGTGAGGTGGTCGCGGGCGCGGTGCTCAAGCACAGCCGCGACTTCAACCTGGTCCGCGAGGCCGTGCTGGGCAGCAGGCTGTCCGCCGAGACGCCCGCGTACGACGTGCAGCAGGCGTGCGGCACCGGCCTCCAGGCCGTCATCGCGGTGGCGAACAAGATCGCGCTCGGTCAGATCGAGGTCGGCGTGGCGGGCGGCGTGGACACCACCAGCGACGCGCCGATCGGCGTGAACGAGGACCTGCGCGGCGTGCTGCTGGAGTTCAACCGGGCCCGCAGCGCCGGCGCGAGGATCAGGGCGGCGCTGAAGCTGCGGCCCCGGCACGTGGTGCCGGACATCCCGCGCAACGGCGAGCCGCGCACCGGCCTGTCCATGGGTGAGCACGCGGCGATCACCGCCCGCGAGTGGGGCATCGGGCGCGAGGAGCAGGACGAGCTGGCCGCCGCCAGCCACCGCAACCTCGCCGCCGCGTACGACCGGGGCTTCTTCGACGACCTGGTCACGCCGTACCTGGGGCTGGTCCGCGACCAGAACCTGCGGCCGGACTCGTCGGCGGAGAAGCTGGCGAAGCTCAAGCCGGTGTTCGGCCGGGGCGAGGGCGCGACCATGACCGCGGGCAACTCCACGCCGCTCAGCGACGGCGCGTCGGCCGTGCTGCTGGCGTCCGAGGAGTGGGCGGCGGAGCGGAACCTGCCGGTGCTGGCCCACCTCACGTTCACCGAGACGGCCGCGGTCGACTACGTGCACGGCGGCGAGGGCCTGCTGATGGCGCCCGCGTACGCGGTGCCGCGGATGCTGGCGCGCGCCGGCCTGTCGTTGCAGGACTTCGACTACTACGAGATCCACGAGGCGTTCGCCTCGCAGGTGCTGGCGACGCTGAAGGCGTGGGAGGACGCGGACTTCTGCAAGGGCAGGCTCGGGCTGGACGCCCCGCTCGGCGCGATCGACCGGTCGAAGTTGAACGTCAACGGCTCGTCGCTGGCCGCCGGTCACCCGTTCGCCGCGACCGGCGGGCGGATCGTGGCCACGCTGGCCAAGCTGCTCGCGGAGAAGGGCTCGGGTCGCGGGCTCATCTCCATCTGTGCAGCGGGTGGTCAAGGTGTTACGGCGATCGTGGAGCGATGACGCCTTCGTTACTCCAAACGGGTGTTAGTGGTAACACAAACCGCCCTAATGCCGTTCTCCATGCATGAACCACTCACGGCTCTTCGCCGCAGTCGTGCTTGTGGCGGCGTCTTGTGCTGCCTGCGGGGAGACGTCCCGCGAAGCCACCACCGTGCGCATCGGGGTCACCGCGTCGTCCAACGAGCCGCGGGTCACGCTCACCCGGACGGTCGTCGACCGGTTGTCGGACGCGGTCGACCGGGGCGTGACCCGCGTCGTCGTGTACCGGCAGGGTGACGACTCCGGCGGCGCGTACTCGGACGAGGACTTCACCGTCCGGGACGGCAACGACCTGGAGAGCGACGCCGACCTGCGCGAGCTGGGCTTCGAGCAGAACATGAACCGGCTCACCGGTGAGCTGTCCCAGCTCGGCGGCACGCGTCCGCAGCTCGACCCGCTGTCCGTCCTGGCCGACATGGCGACCGCGCCGGGGCCCGCGGTGCTCGTGCTGCACAGCAGCGGCCTGCAGACCGCCGACCCGCTCGACCTGACCCGGCTCGGGCTGGACGTCGACGTGAAGTCCGTGGTGGCCTCGGTGCCGGACGACGCCCTGCCCGAGCTGACCGGCAAGGACGTGATCTTCTCCGGGCTCGGCCAGGTGGCGGGCGACCAGAAGCCGCTGCCGCCGGCCGCGCAGGAGGCCCTGGTGGCGCTGTGGCTGGGGATCTGCGAGAAGTTCGGCGCGAACAGCTGCACGCACGACACCGAGACGGTGCCCGGCGGCGCGTCGATCGGCCGGGCCGAGGTGCCGACCGTCGACCTGGGCGAGGTCGTCCACCAGGACGCGCTGGTGCACCTGCCGAACTCGGTGCTGTTCAAGGCGGGCAGCGACGAGCTGGCCCCCGGCGCGCGCGACGTGCTGCGCGAGGTGGCGGAGAAGTTCGACGGCCGCACGACCGCGCGGGTCATCGCCCGCACGGCCACGTCGGCCTCGGCGGAGGTGGCGGTCAACCTGACCCAGCGGCGCGGCGAGCGGGTGGTGGCGGCGCTGGTGGAGCTGGGCGTGAGCCGCGCGGCGTTCACCGAGGTCATGGCCGCGGGCTTCACCTCGCCGCTGGCCGTGGACGTCGACCGGGACGGCGACCTGATCCCGGCCGCCGCCGCGCGCAACCGCTCCGTCGTGGTCGAGCTGGCCGAGCCCAGGTCGAGCAGCTGACCCCCGCGCCCCCCGTGTCCCTCTCCGAACCGCGAGAGTCCTACGTCCAGGACGCGAGAGTCCTACGTTCAGGACACCTGAGTTCAACGCTCAGGACACGCGGGGGCGTCGGCTGACAGACGTCGGCCGAAGGGGTGCGCGCGGGCGTGGGTGTCAGTCGAGGAGCGTCCACGACGCCGTGCAGCGGACCGTGACGACGATCTGCTGCGCTTCGAGGTTGAGCTGGTCCACCTGCGGCGGCACGCCGGGTGCGCCGCCGTACCCGGCCGCCATCATGCGGTGCGACTCGGTGGTCCAGGCCTCGGCGTCGCCGTCGGTCAGCCGCTGGAGCGGGCCGAGCCGTGCGCCGAGCGCCTCCGCGTACCCCTGGGCACGCCGGCGCGCGTCCTGCACGGCCTCGCGCTGCGCCTCGTGGACGGCCTCGGCGTCGTCCTTGAGCTGCCACGTCGGTCCGTTCAGCCAGGTCGGCTCGGCCGTCACCAGCGCACCCAACAGGTCGTCGAGGCCCGCGACGTCGTCGATCCGCACCACGTAGTTCTGCGCGGCACGGCTGCCGGAGCGGCGCTTGCCGTCCCAGTTGTCGTGCACGGCCAGCTGCCGCGACCGCACCTCGACGCCCGGCCGCTGGAACGCGGGCTCCAGCGCGGCGACCCGCGCGGTCAGCACGTCCACCGCCTCGTTGCGCGTCGAGCCCGTCGTCTCGAAGCTCACGTTCACCTCGGCGCGGTCGGCGGTCCGCTCGACCTTGCCGACGCCCTTCGTCACCACCTCAGCCATGGCACGACGCTACCGCCCATGTCACTCGATAGCGCTATCTAACGTCAAAACTAGACAACCGGATACGGGCCGACACGGCGCGAGTATTGGATCGGCCGTAGACACCTCGATACCGTCCGAGGATGGATCCGGTGCGCAACCCGTTCGCCCCCGGCGCGGGCCAACGGCCGCCCGAGCTGGCGGGGCGCGACAAGGAGCTGCGCGCGTTCGAGGTCGTGCTCGAACGGGTGGCGCGCGGCCGGCCGGAGCGCAGCCTCGTGCTCACCGGCCTGCGCGGCGTGGGCAAGACCGTGCTGCTGGGCGAGCTGCGGTCGATGGCGGTGAAGCGCGGTTGGGGCGCGGGGAAGATCGAGGCACGTCCCGAGGCCGGGTTGCGCCGCCCGCTGTCGGCCGCGCTGCACCGGGCGATCCGCGACCTGGCCGTGCGGCACCGCGCACCGGACCGCGTGGAGTCCGTGCTCGGCGTGCTCAAGGCGTTCGCGCTGCGGTCCAACCCGGAGGACGCGAAGCTGCGCGACCGGTGGCAGCCGGGCATCGACGTGCCCGCGGCGGTCGGCCGGGCCGACTCCGGTGACATCGAGATCGACCTGGTGGAGCTGTTCACCGAGGTGGCCGAGCTGGCGCAGGACGTCGGCACGGGGGTCGCGCTGCTGATCGACGAGATGCAGGACGTGCCGGCGGACGACATCTCGGCGCTGTGCGCGGCGTGCCACGAGCTGTCGCAGTCGGGTGCGCCGCTGGTCGTGGTCGGCGCGGGCCTGCCGCACCTGCCCGCCGTGCTGTCGGCGTCGAAGTCCTACTCGGAGCGGCTGTTCCGGTACGTGCGGATCGACCGGCTGACGCGGGAGGACGCCGACCGCGCGGTGCTGGCGCCGGTGGACCGCGAGGAGGCGGGCATCGAGCCGGAGGCGCTGGACGCGCTGTTCGACGCCTCGGGCGGCTACCCGTACTTCATCCAGGCCTACGGCAAGGCGGCGTGGGACGCGGCGCCCGCCGACCCGATCACGGCGACGGACGTGGCGGTGGCCGCGCCGGAGGCGGACGCCGAGCTGGCGGTCGGGTTCTTCGGGTCGCGGTACGAGCGGGCGACGCCGGCCGAGCGGGAGTACCTGCGGTCGATGGCGGAGCTGACCGACGGCAAGGACGCGGGCGTGAACACCGCGCAGGTGGCCGAGCACCTGGGGCGCAAGCCGTCGTCGCTGTCGCCCGCCCGGGACAGCCTGATCAAGAAGGGGCTCGTGTACTCGGCCGAGCGCGGGCAGATCGCGTTCACCGTGCCGCACTTCGGGCGGTTCCTGCTCGGTCGCGAGGACTGACGGGCCCGACAGGGCTCCCACCTGGGGTTACAGGGTGCTTCGGTTGCCTAAGGTCATCTAGCGCGCACGCTAGAGAGTTGGTCCGATGCCGTCCGGTCATTCAGGTGTCGTTCAGGCGAATCGTCGGGGCCTACGTCGTTACGGCCGACGATTCGCCGGTATGTGCGGCACCTCACCGGATAATCGGGTGCTTTCGGGCTCGTCAGGGTGCATACTTGAGGCACACCACCGAGGAACACCTTTGAGAGGGATGAACCCCCGATGAACTTCACTGCGAAGCTCCGCGCTCGTCGTGTCGAGGCTCGCAACCGCAAGGCTGTCGCCCGCGCGATCGACATGGCCCCGACCCCGGCCATGCGTCACGAGCTGATGGCGATCGCCCAGGCCCAGGGGACCACCCTCCGCTGACGAGGGTCTTCCTCCGGCGCGCGTGACGACCACCCGATCGACACCGGGTGCGCGCCCCGTCGTCCGCGTTCCGGCGAAGGAACGACGAAGCCCTGCCGCACCTCCCGCGCGGCAGGGCTTCGTCACTTCACACAGTGATCTGTGTCACACCCCGTAGGGGGTGTAACGGTCCCCGATCGTGTATCGATGTTTTAGATGACCCCGCGGTGCTGTCGGACCCCCGACCTGGCAGCACCGCGGGGTTTCCCATGTCCGGCTACTTGGCCGTGGCCGAGCCGTTCCAGGTCTCGTCCGTCGTCCTGCGGGCGTGCCTGATCATCACTATGTCCCCCTGCGTGTTCATGTCTGTCCCCCAATGGACCACTCCATCGTGCCATTGGAGTACAGCGATTACTTGAGGGTTTGCTGAGAGCATGACCCGATGACGCCCCCGCTCCTGGTCGTCGACGCGGCCAACGTCGTCGGCTCCGTCCCGGACGGCTGGTGGCGCGACCGGGCCGGTGCCGCGACCCGCCTGCGCGACCACCTCGTGGACGTGGCCGAACGCGGTCTGCCGGACCTGCCGGGCCCGTTGGAGGTGGTCCTGGTGGTGGAGGGCCAGGCCCGCCACGTCGACTCGGTCCCCGGTGTGCGCGTCGTCTCCGCCCCCGGCTCGGGTGACGACACGATCGTGGAGGTCGTCAGGGCCAACCCGCCGGACCGCCCGTGCACGGTCGTCACCGCCGACCGGGCCCTCCGCCACCGCGTCGAAGCGCTGGACGCCGCCGTCCTGGGCCCGCGCACGGTGCGTCACCGCTAGCCCGTTCGGCCGGCCGCCGAACGTGTCCGCGACCGTCTCAGCTCGTGGACGCCGAAATACCCGGCCCCGGACCTCGTGTTGACTCCGGTCGTGACGACCGCACAACGCCGCCGCGCCCGTGTCCGAGCCCCCGAGCTGGTGGGCCGCGGGTGGCTCAACACCGGCGGGCAGGACATCGCGCTCAAGGAACTGCGCGGCAAGGTGGTCCTGCTCGACTTCTGGTCCTTCTGCTGCATCAACTGCCTGCACGTCCTCGACGAGCTGCGCCCCCTCGAAGCCGAGTTCTCCGACGTCCTGGTCACCATCGGCGTGCACTCGCCCAAGTTCGTCCACGAGGCGGAGCCCGCGGCCCTCGAAGCGGCCGTCGAGCGGTACGAGGTCGCGCACCCCGTGCTCGACGACCCGGAGCTGACGACCTGGCAGAACTACGCGGTGAAGGCGTGGCCCACGCTCGTCCTGGTCGACCCCGAGGGCTACGTCGTGCACGTCGCCGCCGGCGAGGGCCACCTCGACGCGCTGCGGCAGGTCGTCTCCGAGATCGTCGCCGAGCACGACGCCAAGGGCACCCTGCACCGCGGCGACGGTCCCTACGTCGCCCCACCGCCCCGTGAGACCGAGCTCCGCTTCCCCGCCAAGGCCGTCCTCACCGCCGGCGGCACGCTGCTCGTCAGCGACTCGGCCCACCACGGCCTGGTGGAGCTGGAACCCGACGGCGAGACCGTGATCCGGCGCATCGGCACCGGTGAGCGCGGACGCCGCGACGGCCTGGAGCCCACCTTCTCCGAACCCGCCGGCATCGCGCTCCTGCCCGACGACGTCGCCGCCCGGGTCGGCTACCACGTGGTCGTCGCCGACACCGTCAACCACCTGCTGCGCGGCGTCGACCTCGACACCGGCGAGGTCACCACCGTCGCGGGCACGGGCGAGCAGTGGCGCGACGGCGACACCGACGGCCCGGCCGACGCGATCCACCTCACCAGCCCGTGGGACGTCGCCTGGTGGGAACCGGCAGGCGGCGTCGCCATCGCCATGGCGGGCAACCACACGCTCGGCCTGTTCAAGCCGCTGGAACGCCGCGTCGAGCGCCTCGCCGGCACCACCGTCGAGGGGCTGCACGACGGCCCGGCGCCGGAGGCGTTCTTCGCCCAGCCCTCCGGCCTCGCCGCCGACGGCGACCGGCTCTGGCTGGTCGACTCGGAGACCTCGGCGCTGCGCCGGCTGGACGCCGACCGCACCGTCCACACCGTCGTCGGCAAGGGCCTGTTCGACTTCGGCCACCGCGACGGCCCGGCCGACCAGGCGCTGCTCCAGCACCCGTTGGGCGTGACCGTCCTGCCCGGCGGCCAGGTCGCGATCTCCGACACCTACAACGGCGCGATCCGCCGCTACGACCCGGCGACCGGCGAGGTGTCCACCCTCGCCACCGACATCCCCGAGCCGTCCGACGCGGTCCTGGTCGACGGCGAGCTGGTCGTCGTCGCCTCCGCCGCGCACCGCCTCGAACGCCCCGTCGCGCCCGGCGCGCGGCTGGTCGGCGGCGAGGCCCACCGGGTGCGCCGGCCGCCGTCGGTCATCGCGCCGGGCGAGGTCGAGCTGGCCGTCGTGTTCACCCCGCCGACCGGCCAGAAGCTGGACGACCGGTTCGGCCCGTCCACCCGCCTGGAGGTCACCAGCTCCCCGCCGGAGCTGCTGGAGTCCGGCGCGGGCGTCGGCACGGACCTGGTCCGCACCCTGCGCGTCGCGGAGGGTTTCACCGAAGGCGTCCTGCACGTCGTCGCACAGGCCGCGAGCTGCACGGACGACCCGGAAGTGGAGCACCCGGTGTGCAAACTGGCCCGCCAGGACTGGGGCGTCCCGATCCGCGTGGTAACGGACGGGCCCCGGCGGCTACCCCTCATGATGGGTGGCCTCGACGAGGGCATCTAGACTCTGCCGGTGCCCGATGTCAAGCTCGAGATCCAGATGCTGCACGACCGCGTGATGGTGCGGATCTCGCCGGAGGACGGCGAACGTCGCAGCAGCGGCGGCATCGTGATCCCGGCGACCGCCCAGATGGCGAAGCGCCTGGCCTGGGGGGACGTGCTCGGGGTCGGAACGAACGTGCGGCACGTCAAGGTCGGTGACCGCGTGCTGTTCAACCCGGAGGACCAGTTCGAGGTCGAGGTGCAGGGCAACACCTACCTCGTCATGCGGGAGCGGGACGTGCACGCGACCGCTACCGAGCGGACGGAGCACGGAACCGGGCTCTACCTGTGACCACCGCGGTGGACCACTGAACGACCCGACCGCGGTCGACGCGCGACGACGGCCGGGTAAGCAGTCCCAGGACCTTGCGAGAGGCAAGAGGGGGAGCGGTGCCGGAGAACCAGCGACCGGAGTACGACGCTGAGCGGACCAGGGCGATGGAGCCGGTCCGCCCGTCGGGCACCGCTTCGGAGCGGACCACGAAGATCACCGCGGGCTCGGTCCAGGACGCCGCGTGGCCGCAGGAGGAGCCGGACAACGAGCCGGACGCCGCGGCCACGGTCCGCAACGTGGCGCCGCGGTCGACCGCGGCCGCCGACGACGCGGCCCCGACCAGCGTCTTCCGCGACGTGACCCAGCAGAGCACGACGCGCAACACGCCGCCCAGGGGCTTCGACGCCACCCAGGCGCTCACGCCGTCCGGCGACGTGACGCGCGCCCTCACGCCGCCGCCCGCCTCGGCCGAGCGCACCCAGACCATCGCCACCCCGCCCGGCGGCTTCGGCCGGCCCTCGGGCGCGGACGCCACCACGGTCTTCGCCGCGCCCGTGACGCCGCCGGAGCCGGAGGCCACCGTCCACGGCCCGGTGATGGTCGACCACGACACCGAGGTCGACGAGGCCGACGCCCGCCGCAAGCGCCTGCGCAAGGGCGGCCTGATCGCCGCCGCCGTGCTCGGCGTGCTGGTCGTCCTCTACGGCCTGGACCTGGTCGCCTCCGGCGGCAACGTGCCGCGCGGCGTCACCGTCGCGGGCGTGGACGTCGGCGGCATGAGCCACCCCGAGGCCGAGCAGAAGCTCCGCGACGAGATCGGCCCCCGCCTGGCCGCGCCGGTGAAGGCGCGCGCGGGCGACGTCGAGACCGAGGTCGACCCGAAGGTCGCCGGCCTGGAGCTGGACTGGACCGCCACGCTGGACCGCGCGGGCAGCCAGCCGCTGTCCCCGATCACCCGCATCACCTCGTTCTTCACCTCCCGCGAGGTCGGCTTCTCCACCCGCAGCGACCAGGCCAAGCTCGCCGCCGCGCTGGAGGCCATGCGCGCCAAGACCGACCACGAGCCCGCCGAGGGCGCCATCCGCTTCGAGGGCGCGACCCCGATCGCGGTCGACCCGAAGCAGGGCCAGAAGCTGGACGTGCCCGGCGCGTCGGACAACCTGCTCGCCCACTGGGCCGACGGCGGCACGGTCGAGCTGCCGGTCGCCACCACGCCGGTCAAGACGACCAAGGAGAGCGTGCAGAAGGCCCTCGACGAGGTCGCCAAGCCCGCCACCTCCGCTCCGCTGATCATCCAGGGCGAGGGCAAGGACGCGACGCTCACGCCCGAGCAGCTGGCCACCGTGCTGGTGTTCGAGCCCGCCGACGACGGCAGCCTCACCGCCAAGGTCGACAACGGCAAGGTCGTCGAGCACGCCGGTCCGCAGCTCAAGGAGACGGAGAAGGAGGGCAAGGACGCCCAGATCGTCTTCGAGGGCGGCCGCCCGGTCGTGAAGGAGTCGGTCGACGGCCTCGGCGTCGACTGGGACAAGTCCCTGGCCACGGCGCTCGACGTGCTCAAGCGCGACAACGAGCGCACGATCAAGGCCGAGTACAAGCACACGCCCGCGAAGGTGACCACCGAGCAGGCGAACAAGATGGGCATCAAGGAGGTCATCGGGGAGTTCCAGACCGGTGGCTTCGTGGCCGCGTCCGGCACGAACATCCGCGTGGTGGCCGAGAAGGTCAACGGCGCGATCGTGAAGCCGGGCGAGACGTTCAGCCTCAACGGCTACACCGGTCCCCGCGGCGTCGCGGAGGGCTACGTCGAGGCGGGCATCATCGAGAACGGCGTGCCCGGCAAGGCGGTCGGCGGCGGCATCTCCCAGTTCGCCACCACGCTCTACAACGCCGCCTACCACGCGGGCATGAAGGACGCGGGCCACAAGGAGCACAGCTACTGGATCTCGCGGTACCCGAAGGGGCGCGAGGCCACGGTGTTCATGGACTCCGCGGGCAACAGCCTGATCGACATCAAGTTCACCAACCCGGACGAGACCGGCGTGGCGATCCAGACCATCTGGACCCCGTCCACGATCAAGATCGTCCTGTGGGGCACCAAGAACTACGACGTGACGGGCTCGACCAGCGCCGACTTCAACCCCACCCAGCCGCAGGAGCGCAAGGTCGACAAGCCGGACTGCCAGCCGAGCAACGGCGCACCCGGCTTCTCGGTGACCGACACGCGCACGATCACCGACCGCCGCACCGGCCAGTCCCGGCAGGAGAGCCGGACCGTCCGGTACGACCCGCAGTTCAAGATCGTCTGCGAGAAGCCGCCGGGCGGCTGAGCAGGCCGTGAGGTTCGCGTGAGCCGCGAATGGGTATCACCCGTTCGTGGCTACCGACGTGCAAGACGATGTGCGAAGAAACCCCGCCGTGCAGGCGTTCGGGCGCGCGGGGATGGTGTGCTACGGCCTCGTCCACGTCCTCCTGGCGGCGTTGACGGCGCAGGTGGTCCTCGGTGACTCCGGGGAGCGCACGGACCAGAAGGGTGCCGTTGCCACCCTCAACGAGTCCCCGATCGGCCCGGTCCTGCTGTGGGTGCTGGCCATCGGCCTGTTCGCGTTCGCGGTGTGGCAGCTCAGCATGGCCGTCTCCGGGTACGGCTGGGTGACGAAGAAGCGCAAGCGCGTCTACCGGCGGTGCGGCTCGGTCGGCCGGGCCATCACCGGCACGGCCATCGGCATCGCGGCGGTCAACTACGCGACCGGCACGTCGCAGAAGAGCTCGACCGAGCAGTCCCAGACGTGGACGGCGAAGGTGCTCGCGCTGCCGTTCGGCCAGGTCCTCGTGGGCGCGGTGGCGCTGTACGTGATCGGCCTGGGCGTCATGGTGGCCCGCAAGGGCATCAAGAAGTCCTTCGAGGACGACCTGGACATGTCCCGGCTGCCCGGCGCGACCCGGATCTGGGTCGAGCGCCTGGGCCGCATCGGCTGGATCGGCAAGGGCGCGTCCTACGCCCTCATCGGCATCCTGCTCGCGATCGCCGCGGTCACCGCCGACCCGTCGGAGTCCGGCGGCCTCGACAAGGCGCTGCACACGCTGGCCGCCCAGCCCTACGGCATCTTCGTGCTGGCGATCATCGCGGTCGGCTTCCTCGGCTTCGGCGCCTACTGCTTCGCCGCCGCGCGGGCCCACAAGGTCTGACCCGGCACCGCGACCGGAGCAGGTCACGCATCGAGCAGCGGCAGTCATCGAGCTGAAGCCGGATGAAGCGAAAAGCCGGTTCAAGCAAAAGCAGGGGTCCCCGCCAAGGACCCCTGCTTTTATCTTGCCCTAACGGTCTGACAATTCCGGACGACTCCGGGTCCGGCGGGAGGTCAGAACGAGGCCTCGTCGACGTCCATCAGCGAGTTGTCGGTGGCCTCCGCGATCTTGCGGCGGGCGGTGAGCTCCGGCAGCACGGTCTTCGCGAAGAACGACGCCACGGCGACCTTGCCCTCGTAGAACGCCTTGTCCCGGGCCGACACCTGGCCGCCCAGCTTGGTCAGCGCCACGTCGGCCTGCCGCAGCAGCAGCCAGCCCACCAGCACGTCACCCGCCGTCATGAGCAGGCGGACGGTGTTCTGGCCGACCTTGTACAGGTTGCGGACGTCCTCCTGCGAGCTGGTCAGGAAGCCGACCAGCGTGCCGAGCATGCCCTGGAGGTCCTCCAGCGCCCGCTTGAGGAGGGCGCGCTCCTCCTTCAGCCGGCCGTTGCCGCCCTCGTTGTCGAGGAACTTCTGGATCTCGCCGTTGAGGAAGCCCAGCGCCTGGCCCTTGTCGCGGATGATCTTCCGGAAGAAGAAGTCCAGCGACTGGATGGCCGTGGTGCCCTCGTACAGCGAGTCGATCTTCGAGTCCCGGATGTACTGCTCGATCGGGTACTCCTGGAGGAAGCCGGAGCCGCCGAGCGTCTGCAGCGACTGCGCCAGCTGCTCGTACGCGCGCTCCGAGCCGACGCCCTTGACGATCGGCAGCAGCAGGTCGTTGACCTTCTCGGCCAGCTCCTTGTCCGGACCGCCCAGGGCGATCCTGTCCTGCTGGGTCGCGGTGTAGAGGTAGACCGCGCGCAGGCCCTCGGCGTAGGCCTTCTGCAGCATCAGGCTGCGGCGCACGTCCGGGTGGTGGGTGATGGTGACGCGCGGCGCGGTCTTGTCCGTCATCCGGGTCAGGTCGGCGCTCTGCACCCGCTCCTTGGCGTAGGCCAGGGCGTTGAGGTAGCCGGTCGACAGGGTGCCGATGGCCTTGGTGCCGACCATCATCCGGGCGTACTCGATGACCTGGAACATCTGCGCGATGCCGTCGTGCACCTCACCGAGCAGCCAGCCCTTGGCCGGGACGCCGTGCTGGCCGAACGTCAGCTCGCACGTGGTCGAGACCTTGAGGCCCATCTTGTGCTCGACGTTGGTGACGAAGGCGCCGTTGCGCTCGCCGGTCGACTCGCCGGTCTCCGGGTCGAAGTGCCACTTCGGCACGAGGAACAGCGACAGGCCCTTGGTGCCCGGCTTCGCCTCGATGCCGGGGCCCTCGGGACGGGCCAGCACCAGGTGCATGATGTTCTCGGTCATGTCCTGGTCGGCGGAGGTGATGAACCGCTTCACGCCGTCGATGTGCCAGGTGCCGTCGTCCTGGAGCGTGGCCTTGGTGCGGCCCGCGCCCACGTCGGAACCGGCGTCCGGCTCGGTCAGCACCATGGTGGCGCCCCAGCCGCGCTCGATCATGATCTCGGCCCAGCGCTTCTGCTGCTCGGTGCCGTTCTTGTAGACGACCGAGGCGAAGTTCGGGCCCGCCAGGTACATGTAGATGGCCGGGTTCGCGCCCAGGATCAGTTCGGCGGCCGCCCACTGGACCGACGGCGGGATGCCGAAGCCGCCCAGCTCGTTGGGCAGCGACAGGCGGTACCACTCACCGTCCCAGATGGCCTGGTAGGACTTCTTGAACGATTCGGGCAGGGTGGCCGAGTGGGTCTTCGGGTCGAAGACCGGCGGGTTGCGGTCGGCGTCGGCGAAGGACTCCGCCAGCGGGCCGACCGCCAGGTTGTTCAGCTCGGCAAGCACGCCGCGCGCGGTGTCCTCGTCGGACTGCTCGAACGGCCCCGTGCCGAGGTGGTCCTGCACGTTGAAGACCTCGAACAGGTTGAACTCGAGGTCCCGGACGTTGCTCTTGTAGTGACCCATCTCGTCGCTCACTCCATGCTGGTCGGGGCGGTCCCCTACTGACCGGTAACAACAGGGTATTACCTGTCAGTAACCCCGGCAAGGCCGATCGGCGGTCTTGTGGCGAACCAGACGTGCCGCCGACGGGAGCTCCCGAGCCGGTTCAGCCCAGCCTGACCGTGCCGCCGGACAGCAGTCCGGCCTGGTAGGCGAGGGACACGGCGTGGGTCCGGTCGCGGGCGCGGAGCTTGCGCAGGATGTTCTTCACGTGCGTGCGGACGGTCTCCACCGACACGAACAGCGCGTTCGCGACCGCCTGGTTCTCCATGCCGTCCGCGATGAGCTGGAGCACCTCGTACTCCCGGCGGGACAGCGTCCGGCGCGACCCGGCGTCCGCGGCCGGCGTGACGCCCGCGGCCAGCGGCGCGAGCGTCGGGTCCAGGTACGTCCCCTCCGCGTGGGTGCGGGAGATGGCGTGCAGGACCTCCCCGATCTCCGCCGCCCGCGGCACCATCCCGCGCACGCCCGCGGTCAGCGCCGAGCGCACGTACTTCGCCGTCCGGTGCGGGTCGCGCACGAGGGACACCACGAGCGCGGGCGAGCCATTGCCCGTGAGCAACGCGGCCAGGTGTCCTTGGGGGTCGAGGAGCGAGTCCACCAGCAGCACGTCGGGCCGCAGCCGCTCGTTCATCCGCACGGCCGTGTGCAGGTGACCGGTGGCGCCCAGCCAGTGCATCGACGGCGTGCGCCGCACGACGGCGGCCAGCCCCTCGCGGAACAGGGGCAGGGGGTCCACCAGCGCGACCCCGGGTCCGGGGGCACGCCGGTCTCCGTCCGGCAGGGGCGCACGCGCGTTGGCACCGGTTCGCATGCCCGTGCGACCGCGTCGGGGGCCAACCATGACGCCGATTTCGCGAATTTGCGCTGTTCCGACGCCTGGGCCGGTCACATATATGAACAAGAGTCACGAATGTGACTCAATGATCCCTCGCGGCCTTCCGCCACGTGCAACCGCCTCGTAAGACGTACGTCACACACCCATGTGGGACGCCGCGCACCGCCGCCGCTCTCGACAGCGCTGCCACCCGTGGGCCGAGCACTCGTGGAGGCCTCATGGAAACCCTCGACTGGATCGTGGTCGGTGGGTACTTCTTCGTGATGGTGGCGATCGGCTACTGGTCACGCGGGCGGATCAAGAACATCGCCGACTTCTTCACCGCGGGCGGCAGGATGCCCTGGTGGCTGTCCGGCATCTCGCACCACATGTCCGGTTACAGCGCCGTCATGTTCGTGGCCTTCGCCGCCGAGGCCTACCGGCTCGGCCTGACCGTCTACATCTGGTGGGCGTTGACGATCGGCGTCGGTGTCGGCATCGGCGCGTTCCTGTGGGCGGGCACCTGGAACCGGCTGCGTTCCAAGCACGGGGTGAAGTCGCCGCTGGAATACCTGGCCCGCCGCTACAACGTGCCGACCCAGCAGATCATGGCGTGGGCGGGCGCCGCGCTGAAGGTCGTGGACATCGCGGCCAAGTGGGTCGCCGTCGCCGTGCTGCTGCAGGGCTTCGCGGGCGTGCCGGTGTGGCTCGGCATCGCGCTCGTCGGCGTCGTCACGATGGTCTACTCGGTGATGGGCGGCCTGTGGGCCGACGCGCTGACCGACTTCGGCCAGTTCGTCATCCAGGGCCTCGCGGGCATCGCCATGTTCGTCGCGGTCGCCGCGCACTTCGGCGGCATCGACTTCATGTGGAACATCTGGGACCAGCTGCCCGAGTCGCACTCCGACCCGCTGTCCGGCCAGTACACGCTGATCTTCTTCATGGCGCTGTTCCTGATCAAGACGCTGGAGTACAACGGCGGCATGTGGAACCTGGCGCAGCGCTACATGGCGGCGCCGTCCGGAGCCGCGGCCAAGCGGTCCGCGCTGCTGTCCAGCGTGCTGTGGCTGGTCTGGCCGCTGATCCTGTTCTTCCCGATGTGGGCCGCGCCGCTGATCGTGCCGGGCATGGAGTCCAACGCCGAGCAGGCCTACGTCGAGATGGGCAAGGCCATGCTGCCCGCGGGCATGATCGGCCTGGTGCTGGCGGGCTTCTTCTCGCACACCATGGCGATGGTGTCCTCGGACGCCAACGTGATCTCGGCGGTCATCACCCGGGACATGCTGCCGAAGCTGTGGAAGGGCGTGCGGCGGTTGAGCGAGCCCGCCCAGCTGCGGATGGCGCGGATCACCACGTTCGCGTTCATCGGGCTGAGCATGACGATCGCGTTGACCGCCGACACCAAGGGTTTCGTGCTCAAGGTCGTGATCGCGCTGGTCGCGGCAACCATGGGTCCGATCGCGATCCCGCTGATGCTCGGCATGCTGCCGTGGTTCAAGAAGGTCGGCCCGACCGCGGCGGCGACGTCGGTGGTCGGCGGCCTCGGCCTGTGGGCCGTGCTGTACGTGATGCAGCAGTACAAGGTCGGGTTCGTCACCCAGGCGGTGATCGTGTCCTGGCCGCTGCTGCTGTCGCTGGTGCTCTACCTGGTGATCGGCCTGGTCATCAAGCCCGAGCCGTCGGAGGACCGCTCGGCGCTGGTCGACTCGCTGAAGTCCGACTCCGATGACGAGAAGGTCGCCGCGCGCGCCTGAGCAGGTCGTCGGTCGGGTCTTCCCCGTTGTGCGGGCGTTGCACGCGCCCGCACAACGGGGGTGCGGGCGGAAGGGCGGTAAACGGATTGCCCCCGCTCTTACCGTCGGAAGATGGACCAGGAGATCAGGGACTTCTACGCGCAGGGCTTCGAGCGGGAGCGGTTGCACGTCGGGGGCAACGGACGGCTGGAGTTCCTGCGGACCCAGGAGGTCGTGCGGCGGTTCGCCGGTCCGCGCAGCAGGGTGCTGGACGTCGGCGGGGCGACCGGCGTCCACGCGGCGTGGTTGGCCCGGGATGGGCACGACGTGCTCGTGGTCGACCCCGTGCCGTCGCACGTGGAGGTGGCCGGCGCGCTGCCCGGGGTGTCCGCCGTCGTGGGTGACGCCCGCGACCTGCCGGACGGGCCGTTCGACGTGGTGCTGCTGTTCGGCCCGCTGTACCACCTGACCGACCGCGCGGACCGGCTGCGGGCGTGGCGCGAGGCGTGCCGCGTGGTGCGGCCCGGCGGGGTGGTGATCGGGCGGTTCGCGTCGCTGTTCGACGGGCTGCGCAAGGACTTCCCGCTGGACCCGCGGTACCGGGACGTCGTGGCGCACGCGGTGCGGACCGGCCAGCACCTGCCGCCCGCCGATACGCCCTGGTTCACCACCGCGTACTTCCACCGGCCCGACGAGGCGGCCGGCGAGGCCCGCGAGGCGGGGCTGGACGTGGTCGGCACGTACGCGGTGGAGAGCGCGGCCTGGTTGCCGTCGAACGCCGACCTGGACGTCGTCTACGCCGACCCACGGCGGTTGGAGTACCTCATGTGGGCGTTGCGCCAGGTCGAGCAGGAGGAGTCGGTGCTCGGCGCGTCGTCCCACCTGCTGACGGCGGCGCGGCGCTGAGTCGGGGGTCACGGTGCGCGGACCGCCCGAGCGGGGATAGTGTGGGTACAAATGATTAGTGCACAAACTGTTGAGGACGACCCGCTGGCCCTGGAACGGCAGGTCTGCTTCGCGCTGTCCATCGCGTCCAGGAACGTGGTCGCCCTCTACCGGCCGCTGTTGGAGCCCATGGGGCTCACCCACCCGCAGTACCTGGTGATGCTGGCCCTGTGGGGTCGCGCGCCGCTGTCGGTGAAGGAGCTGAGCAGGATGCTGGCGCTGGAGCCGGCGACGCTGTCCCCGCTGCTCAAGCGGCTGGAGGCGATCGGGTACGTGACGCGGGCGCGGGACGCGGCGGACGAGCGGCAGCTCGCCGTGACGCTGACCGGCGAGGGCGCGGCGCTGCGCGAGCAGGCGCTGGCCATCCCGCCCGCGGTCGTGGAGCGGCTGGGCATGTCGCTGGACGAGCTGCGCGACCTGCACGCCGTGCTGACCAGGGTCATCGCCGCGTCGGAGCGGTCATGAGCAGCCCGAACCCGCTGCTCCAGGCCTGGTACCTGCTCGGCGGCCGGCTGCCGATGCGGCACCGCGAGTGGGTGTTCCGGCAGGCGACCAAGCCGACGTGGCTGGCGTGGTTCGGCGTGCGGATGTTCCTCCAGGTGCTGCCGCTGACCGTGGTGATCACGCTGGCGCTGGTGCTGGGCCTGGGCTCGCCGTTGCCGCTGGCGATCGCGTGCGGCTCGCTGGGCCTGGTGGTGGGCGTGTACTTCGGCGTGTCGTACGCGATCGAGAGCACCGACCACCGGATGACGAAGTACGGCTACCCGGCCGGCGCGGCGGCGGAGGTGCGCAAGGAGCGGACCCGACGCGACCAGGAGCGTTACGAGCAGGTCTGGCGTTCGGCGGAAAACGAGTCCTGACCCGGCCGCCCGGTGCCCTAGCTTCGGGCGCGTGGAGTGGCAGGCGGCGGTGGCGGCGGCGTTCGGACTCGGTGACGTGGTCGAGCCGTGGACGCCGATGACCCGCTGCGGCGATGCCCGACCGGTGGGGATCGCTCCTGCCGGACCATGACGACGGCACGGCGGGCGTGCTGGTCCCGGTCGGCTAGTTGCACGCCGGTTGCACGGTGACGTACTAGCCCAATCACGACGAAAGCCCAGGTCGTCCGGCTGAACCGGCGCTGACCTGGACCTTCGGTATAAAGAGCGGGTGACGGGAATCGAACCCGCCTCTACAGCTTGGGAACCCGATCTTGCTCCGCTGGTACACGCGCTGATCTGCGACGACGTCGTGGCATGAGTGACCGGTGTTGACCTCAGCTGACCTGTGCCTACAGCACGCCGACAGCACGGCAGACGGCCGTTTCGTCGCGCGTGTACCTACTGTCGGGTACGGCGATCGTCCCCGGTTGGTCGGGGTACTGGTGACACTGGCCGAGACCTACGAAGAGCTGGGTGACGCCCGGCATGAGGGGTGGTATATTTTCCGGCATGAAATCGTGTCCCAGTGCGGACGAGGTGGTTGACGATCTTGGGTCCAAGGTGGTCGATGGCATCGCGCGAGCGGTCCGCGACGCCAAGACGGCCCTCGCGACCTACAGGCAGGTCCTTCCCGCTTACGCTCTTCAGCAGAGCGAGCGTGGCCTCGCGAACTGGGTGCACGACCAGCTCTGGTTCTACTTGAACCTTCACCTCGGAGACGTGCCCGAGGTCAGCTTCATCGACCAGGAACCCCACCGTGAGATCTTTGTGGGCACGCGGTACCGCTTTCGTGTCAAGCGGCACAGTTCGCTTGGGCGTGTTCGGAGCTACCCTACTCAGACTGTGCTCAACTTCTACGAGGACGGTCCGGTTCAACGCGCGCTCGAAGGTTTGGAAGAGGTTTGCTTGACTATGGGGTACGCATGGGATCGAGAAATGCGTGACCTTGGTCCTGCTGTGATGACTTTGCCAAAAAACACAAAAGAGCCTGAGTGGGTCTACGAGTTTCCTGCTCCCACCGCGGCTTCTGGTACCGTCGTCACCCCCGTTCCCCCGCGCATTGAACCGCCGAAGCCGTCCGTTGAAGTTGAATCCGATGATGACGCGACGGAGTCGGGGAACGAATCATAATGAGTAATATCGGCGAGGTGCTGGAAACGGCACGTCGTGCCCGAGGATTGACCCAGGAGGAGTTGGCGGAAGCAGCAGATGTATCTCAGGGTGCGCTGTCCAGATACGAGACTGGTCAGCGTGAGCCTGACGATGAGGTATTGGAAAGGCTTGCTTCTGCACTTGGAGTTACCCGCGATTTTCTTGATCGCGCCGGGCGTATACGAGGTGGCATGGCTGTTGATGCGCACATGCGTCGTCGGCAGACTGCCAAGCCGACCACATGGCGTCAGCTTGAAGCGCAGCTAAATCTATACAGAATCCATGCGAGGATGCTATACGGCGAAGTCGCTGTACGTGCTGAGCAGAGCATTCCCCGTTTGGATGTCGTCGAGACCGACCCTGTTACTGCTGCACGTATCGTCAGAATGCAGTGGCGTATGCCGGTGGGCCCCGTACGCAACCTCGTAGGGTGGCTTGAGGCTGCAGGCTGCATCGTAATCGAAAAAGATTTCGGCACTCCTCGTGTCGACGGTCTTTCTCAGTGGATCGATGACTACCCGCTTATAATGATCAATTCTCGCGTTCCGACTGATCGTAAGCGCTTGACGCTTGCTCATGAGTTGGGGCATCTTGTGCTGCATTCCGTTGATGTCAGTTCCGAAGTTGAATCCGAAGCGAACTCTTTCGCGGGAGAGTTCCTTATGCCTACAGAGGTCATTCGACCTCAGTTGCGGACGATCAATCTCGGGAAACTTCATGACCTGAAGCGTGAGTGGGGTACGTCAATGCAAGCAATCATTGAGCGGGCAAATGAGCTGCGCCTCATCAGTGCTGCACAGCGGACCAATCTATATAAATCTTTGAGTGCTCGCGGATGGCGAACAAGTGAACCTCTCAGTGACGAACTTGCCCCGGAGGCTCCGGCGTTGACGCGCTCTATCGGAGCAGCCCTTGCCGCCAAGGGGTACAGTGATCCGGACATTGCAAAACTGGCCGGATTTGATCCGAATACAGTGGATCATCCATTTCGTCCAGACTTGCCTCGTTTGCAACTCGTTTAATTCCGAACTGCTGGACCACCTGCTCTATTAAACGAGGGTTTCGTGTCATCCCGCCGACCTGGCTCGTCCCAACCGCGCGTGTCAAGGGGGTACCTTCCGTCCATTCTGGACTGTTGGGCTGGGTCTGCCCCCTTGACGCGTGTGGTTGCCCTCGTGGAGGTCGGCGGGATG
>NZ_JBFAAX010000007.1:0-21682 GCF_040639995.1 Actinosynnema sp. NPDC023658
CGCAGCTCGGAGCGGTCCTGCCGGTCGCCCCGGTCGGCCCGGTCGTGCCGCTCGCCGCGCTCGCCCTGCCGGCCGTCACCCTGCCGGGTGTCACCCTGGGCGCGGTCGGACTGGCGGTCGGACTGGCGGTCGACCTGCGGCCGGTCGGACTGCACCCGGTCGGCCTGGGGTCGGTCGGCCTGAGCGGGCCGGTCGGCCTGCGGCAGGGCCTGCTGACCGTCGGCCGCCACCGCTTCGGGGCTGCCCGAGGGGCGGTTGGCGGAACGGCGGCGGCGGTTGCCCCGGCGCCCACCCTCCTCCTCACCGGCGGGCCGGTCGGTCACGTCGAGCTGCTGCTGCGTCGGCTTGTCGACGGCGACAGGCGCCTCGGCGGGCTTCTCCGCCACGGGCGCCTTCCCGACGACCGCCTTGGGGGCCTCGACCTTCTTCTCGGCCTTGGGCGGCGTCGCGGCACTGCCCCGACCGGAGGTGCCGCCCTGCCGCTCCTTGATGGCGGCGATCAGGTCGCCCTTGCGGAGGCCGGCCGTGCCGGTGATACCCAGCTGACCTGCGAGTTCACGGAGTTCGGCCAGCACCATTCCAGAGAGGCCCGCGCGCTTGCGCGGCGTGGCGCTGCCGTTCGAAGGGGTGGTCAGAGCGTTCTCCTCGGCTCCGGAACTGGCAGCGGGGTCGGGAGCAGCAGGAGCTTGGCTGCTCAGTACATCGGTGTTGGTCACACATGTCCTTCCTGACCGGAGCGCGCCTCCTACGCGATCCAGCGGACCTGCCGTCCGACGGAATGCGGTGCGGCAGTTTCGTCCCGGTTCAGGCGGACCTGGCGACGGCGCGGAACGCGCACGAAAGCGGAGTCCTCCGGTGCGGGACTTCGGTCACACGGCGAGCGGGTGCCTTCCAGCGTCGGCCCCGTCCATACGGCACAGAGCCAAGTCACTGGAGGAATGCGATCCGGAACGAACGTCCGGGCACCACACCGGCGCCCGTGCGCGCGGTGACTGATGGCCCCGAGGGTAGACGCCGGTCCGGCCGGGTGCAACAACCGGGGTACGGCGCGTCGCATCACTCAGCCGAGTGGCGCAACCCGGACTCCGCCCAGGTCGACCGGCACCCGGCACACCTCGAAGCCCCCGGTGTCCACGTGGGGCGGCACCACCCCGTCGGGGGGCAGGGCCAGGACGGTGGGCCCCGCGCCGGACACCGCGGCGGGCACCCCGGCCTCCCGCAGGGACCTGACCAGCCGCGTCGTCGCAGGCCAGGCCGGTTCCCGGTACGGCTCGTGCAGCCGGTCGTCCAACGCCTCCAGCAGCAGCGAGGGGTCCGTCGCGAGGGCGTGCACGGCCAGCGCGGACCGCCCGGCGGCGAACGCCGCGTCCTCGTGCGGGACCTTGGACGGCAGCAGGCCGCGGGTCGTCTCGGTGGACGACTCCACCGCCGGCACCAGCACGACCGGCGTCACGCCGGGGTGCGGTTCCACACGGACCGCTCGGTACCGGTCACCCTGCGTCCACGCGATGACCACGCCGCCGAACATGGCGGCCGCCGCGTTGTCGGCGTGGCCCTCGAACTCCGCGGCGAGTTGCAACGCGCTCGTGTCCGACTCGCGACCGGCCAGGGCGAAACCGGCCGCCACGCCCGCCACCACGGCCGCCGCCGAGGACCCGAGACCGCGCGCGTGCGGGATCGCGTTGCGGCACGTCAGCCGCAGCCCCGGCACCTCGACGCCGAGCAGCTCGCACGCCGCCCGGAAGGCCCGCACGACCAGGTGGCCCTCGTCGGTGGGCACGTCCGCCGCGCCCTCGCCGGAGACCTCCACGGCCAGCCCCCCGCCGGTCACGGCGAACTCCAGCTCGTCGTGCAGGCCCAGCGCCATGCCCAGCGCGTCGAACCCCGAGCCGAGGTTCGCCGTGGACGCGGGCACGGTGACGCGGACGCCGCGGGCGGCCGGAGCCGTCACGCCAGCTCCAGCGCGCTCGCCACGGCACCCGGGTCCACCGGCACGGGCTCGACCTCGGTCATGCCCAGCAGCGCGGTGTCCGGGTCCTTCAGGCCGTGGCCGGTGACCGTGCAGACGACCGTGGAGCCCTTGGGCAGCCGACCGTCGGCCACGGTGGCCAGCAGGCCCGCCACGCTGGTCGCGGACGCGGGCTCGACGAAGATGCCCTCGGTCGAGGCCAGGAGCCGGTAGGCCTCCAGGATCTTCTCGTCCGTCACCGCCTCGAACAGGCCGCCGGACTCCTCCTTGGCGGCCACCGCGCCGGTCCACGACGCCGGGCTGCCCACCCGGATGGCGGTCGCGATGGTCTCCGGGTTGGCCACCGGCTCGCCCAGCACCAGCGGCGCGGAGCCCGCGGCCTGGAAGCCGAACATGCGCGGGGTGGACCCGATCACGCCGTCGTTGAGGTAGTCGGAGTAGCCGCGCCAGTACGCGGTGATGTTGCCCGCGTTGCCGACGGGCAGGCAGTGGAAGTCGGGCGCCCGGCCGAGCACGTCGCAGATCTCCCACGCGGCGGTCTTCTGGCCGATCAGCCGCACCGGGTTGACCGAGTTGACCAGCGTGATCGGGTACTCGGTCGACGTCTTGGAGGCCAGCTCCAGGCAGTCGTCGAAGTTGCCGTCGATCTGCAGGATGCGCGCGCCGTGCGCGACCGCCTGGGCGAGCTTGCCCAGCGCGATCTTGCCGCGCGGCACGAGCACCGCGGCGGTGAGCCCGGCCTTGGCCGCGTACGCCGCGGCGCTGGCCGAGGTGTTGCCGGTCGACGCGCAGATCACCGCGCGGATGCCGCTGGCCAGCGCGTACGTCATGGCCACGGTCATGCCGCGGTCCTTGAACGAGCCGGTCGGGTTCGCGCCCTCGACCTTGATGTAGACCTGGCAGCCGGTCAGCTCCGACAGGTGCCTGGCGGCCACCAGCGGCGTGCCGCCCTCGTGGAGGGTGACCACCTCGGCGCCCTCGGGGAGCGGGATCCGGTCCGCGTAGGCGTGGATGATGCCGGGCCACCCCGGCCGCGCGCTCGATCGATTCCCGACTTCGCCGAGAGCTGCTGCTTGGGCCGCCATCATTCTTCGCCTTCCACGCGCATCACGCTGACCACTTCCCGAACCACGGGCAGCCCGCCGATTTTGTCGACGGTCGACCGCAGTGCCGCGTCGGTCGCGGCGTGGGTGACGATCACCAGGCTGGCGTCGTCGACCCGCCCCTCCTGCCGCACGGCCGCGATGCTCACGTCGTGCTCCGCGAACACCGCCGCCACCTGCGACAACACGCCCGCCCGGTCGGCGACGTCGAGACTGATGTGATAGCGGGTGGGCGTCTGGCCCATCGGCCGCACGGGCAGCGCCGCGTAGGCCGACTCACGCGGGCCGCGCCCGCGGTGCACCCGGTTGCGGGCCACCGCGACGAGGTCGCCGAGCACCGCGCTGGCGGTCGGGGCGCCACCCGCGCCCTGGCCGTAGAACATCATCTCGCCCGCCGCGTCGGCCTCCACGAACACCGCGTTGAACGCGCCGTGCACGCCGGCCAGGGGGTGCGAGGTGGGGATCATCGCCGGGTGCACGCGCACCGAGATGCCCTCGGCGGCGCCCCCGGTCGACGGGTCGTCGGCCCCGATGGGCACGCGCTCGCAGATGGCGAGCAGCTTCACCGTGCGGCCCAGGGCCTTGGCGGCGGCGATGTCGGCGGCGCTGACCGAGGCGATGCCCTCCCGGTGCACGTCGGCGGCCGTCACCCGGCTGTGGAACGCCAGGGACGCCAGGATCGCGGCCTTGGACGCGGCGTCGAACCCGTCCACGTCGGCCGTCGGGTCCGCCTCGGCGTACCCGAGCCTGGTGGCCTCCTCCAGGGTCTCGCCGTAGCTCGCCCCCGTGGAGTCCATGCCCGAGAGGATGAAGTTCGTGGTGCCGTTGACGATGCCCATCACCCGGGTGATGCGGTCACCGGCCAGCGACTCGCGCAGCGGGCGCAGCAGCGGGATCGCGCCCGCCACCGCCGCCTCGAAGTACAGGTCCGCGCCCGAGGCGTCGGCGGCCTCGAACAGCTCGCCCGAGTGCTCGGCGAGCAGCGCCTTGTTCGCCGTCACCACCGACTTGCCCGCGCGCAACGCGGTCAGCAGCAGCGTCCGGGCGGGCTCGATGCCGCCGATGACCTCGACGACCACGTCGACCCCGTCCGAGGACACCAGCGCCTCGGCGTCGGTGGTCAGCAGGTCGGCGGGCACCTCGCGGTGCTTGTTCGGCTTGCGGACGGCGATGCCGGCCAGCTCGACCGGTGCGCCGACCCGGGCGGTGAGGTCGGCCGCCTGGTCGATGAGCAGCCGGACCACCTCGGTGCCGACCGTGCCGCAGCCGAGCAACGCGACCCTGATCGGTTTGCCGTCGCCTTCGTGGCTTGACACTTCTCATACCTCCAGGCGGAACAGGTCTTCCTCGGTCTCCCGGCGCAGCAGCAGCCGGGACTGGCCGGCCTCGACCGCGGCGACCGCGGGCCGGGGCAGTCGGTTGTAGCCGCTGGCCATGGAGTAGCAGTACGCGCCGGTCGCGGCGACCGCGATCAGGTCGCCCGGGGCGAGGTCGTCGGGCAGCCAGCAGTCGCGCACGACCACGTCGCCGGACTCGCAGTGCTTGCCGACGACCCGGCACAGCACCGGCCGGGCGTCCTCGGCCGCGGCGCGCGAGACCAGCTTGCAGTCGTAGACCGCGTCGTAGAGCGCGGTGCGGATGTTGTCGCTCATCCCGCCGTCCACGCTCACGTACCGCCGGACCACGCCCGCGTCGAGCTGGACGTCCTTGACCGTGCCCACCTCGTACAGGGTCACCGTGCCCGGGCCGACGATGGCGCGGCCGGGCTCGACCGCGATCTTCGGCGCGGGCAGCTCGGCGTGCTCGCACTCCTTGGCCACGATGTTGCGCAACTGCCTGGCCAGCTCGGCGGGCGGCGGCGGGTCGTCGTCCGGGGTGTAGGCGATGCCGAGGCCGCCGCCGAGGTCCACGGTCGAGACGTGGTCGAGGATCGCCCCGCCGTGCTCGTCGCGCAGCTCGGCCAGCAGCCCGACGACCCGGCGCGCGGCCACCTCGAAGCCGCTGGCGTCGAAGATCTGCGAGCCGATGTGGCTGTGCAGGCCGATCAGCCGCAGCCCCTCGGCCTTCAGCACCCGCCGCGCCGCCTCGGCCGCGTCACCGGAGGACAGCGAGAAGCCGAACTTCTGGTCCTCGTGCGCGGTGGCGATGAACTCGTGCGTGTGCGCCTCGACGCCCACCGTCACCCGGATCATCACCGGCTGCACCCGGCCGCACTCGCGGGCGATCTGGTCCAGCCGGGCGATCTCGAAGAACGAGTCCAGCACGACCGCGCCCACACCGACCTCGACCGCGGCGGTCAGCTCCGCGACGGACTTGTTGTTGCCGTGCAGCGCGATCCGCTCCGGCGGGAACTCGGCGCGCAGCGCGACGGCCAGCTCGCCGCCGCTGGCCACGTCGATGCTCAGGCCCTCCTCCGCGACCCACCGGGCCACCGCGACCGACAGGAAGGCCTTGGACGCGTAGTGGACCCTGGTCGGGTCCCCGAACGCCTCGGCGTGCTCGCGGCAGCGGGCGCGGAAGTCGGCCTCGTCCATCACGAACAGCGGGGTGCCGTGCTCCTGGGCGAGCTGCCGCACGTCCACGCCGGCCAGGCGCACCGCGCCGTCCTCGCCGCGCTCGGCGTTGCGCGGCCACACCTGCGGGTGCAGGTCGTCCAGGTCGGCGGGCGTGGCCGGGCGGTTGCCCGCCGTGTTCGACGGGACCATGACGTCGGCGTGCCGGGGACCGGCCGGGTGCGCGCGCATCACATGCGCTCCGGCGCGGTCACGCCGAGCAGCGCGAGGCCGTTGGCGAACACCTGGCGGGTCGCGGCGCACAGGCTCAGCCGGGCCCGCTGGACGTCGGTCGCCTCGTCGTCGCCGCGCGGCAGCACGCGGCACTCGGGGGTGTCGTAGAACCGGTGCAAGGTGCCCGCCAACTCCTCCAGGTATCGCGCGACCCGGTGCGGTTCGCGCAGCTCACCGGCGGTCGCGACGACGCGGGGGAACTCACCGATGGTCCGGATCAGGTCGCCCTCGCGGTCGTGCGCCAGCAGCTCGAAGGACTCGTTCGGCGTCATGCCGAGGTCGGCGGCGTTGCGCAGCACCGAGCAGATCCGCGAGTGCGCGTACTGCACGTAGAACACCGGGTTGTCGTTGCTCCGCTTGCGCAGCAGGTCGAGGTCGATGTCCAGCGACGAGTCCGTCGAGGACCTGCTCATGGCGTACCGGGCGGCGTCCACGCCGACCGCGTCCACCAGGTCCTGCATGGTGATGACGGTGCCCGCGCGCTTGCTCATCCGGACCGGCTTGCCCTCGCTGACCAGGTTCACCATCTGCCCGATCAGCACCTCGACCGACGCCGGGTCGTCGCCCAGCGCCGCCGCGGCGGCCTTGAGCCTGCCGATGTAGCCGTGGTGGTCCGCGCCGAGCATGTAGATGCACAGGTCGAAGCCGCGCGAACGCTTGTCCACCAGGTACGCGATGTCACCGGCGATGTACGCCGGGTCACCGTCGCTCTTGATGACCACGCGGTCCTTGTCGTCCCCGAACTCGGTGGACCGCAGCCACCACGCGCCGTTCTCGAAGTACAGGGCGTCGGAGGACTTGAGCCGCTCGACCGCCTCGGTGACCGCCCCCGACTTGTGCAGCGAGTCCTCGTGGAAGAAGACGTCGAAGTCCGTGCCGAAGTCGTGCAGGTCCTTCTTGATCTCCTCGAACATCAGGCCGACGCCGATGCGGCGGAAGATCTCGTGCGAGTCCGCCGAGGTCAGCGCGCTGGGCTCCTGCCGCAGCACCTGGGCGGCGATGTCACCGATGTAACCGCCCGCGTAGCCGTCCTCGGGCGCGGGCTCGCCCTTCGCGGCGGCGATCAGGGACCGGACGAACCGGTCGATCTGCGCGCCCGCGTCGTTGAAGTAGTACTCCCGGGTCACCTCGCCGCCGTTCGCGGCCAGGACGCGGCCCAGCGCGTCGCCCACCGCGGCCCAGCGGGTGCCGCCGAGGTGGATGGGGCCGGTCGGGTTGGCCGAGACGAACTCCAGGTTGATCCTGGTGCCGGCGAGCCGGTCGCCGCGGCCGTAGGCCTCGCCGGCCTTCAGCACGTCGCGCACGACCGCGCCCTGCGCGTCCGCGGCGAGCCGCAGGTTCAGGAAGCCGGGGCCCGCGACCTCGACCGAGGAGATGGCGTCGGCGCCGGTCAGCGCGTCGGCGAGCCAGCCGGCCAGGTCGCGCGACCCGACGCCGACCTTCTTGGCGGTCTGCAGGGCCAGGTTCGTGGCGTAGTCGCCGTGCTCGGGGTTGCGGGGGCGCTCGATCGTGACCGCTGTCGGCAGGGCGGCGGGGTCGAGGCCGCGGCTGGACAGCACGTCCACGGCCGTCGCACGGACCAGTTCAGCGAGAGCAGCGGGAGTCACCCGACAAGTCTAGGGAAGCGTTCCCGCTGGTCTCGACCGGGATGGGCGTCCCGCGAAGTGGGATCGGCAACCGGTGGCGACCACCCGCTGTGACGGGCAGTTGACGGTGATCAGACACGGTGTCCCTACACTGGCCCGCGGCATGGGCGTATGACGAGACTGAGGCGGACATGACCAGCGGCAAGAAGACGAAGGCCGCGCGCTCCAGCGTGGCGGCGGCGCGCTCCTCGGTGGTGGCGAAGAAGCCGAAGCCGTGGGGCACGATCATCGCGGTGCTAGCGGTGCTGGCCCTGGCCGGCACGGTGTTCGGCTACGCGTACTCGCAGATCGCCGACCGCAACGCGAAAGAGGCCGCGCTCGCGAAGTGGAACCCGACCGAGGAGCACAAGGACCCCTCGGACCAGATCCAGGGCGTCGTGAAGGTCGAGTACGAGGCTTCCAAGCACGTCGACGCCACCCAGCGGGTCGCCTACGACCAGTCGCCGCCCTTCGGGGGTCCGCACGACAACGTGTGGGCCGACTGCACCGGCACGGTCTACTCGGCCGCGGTCCGCAACGAGAACATGGTCCACCCGCTCGAGCACGGCGCGGTGTGGATCGCCTACAACCCGGACCAGATCAGCGGTGAGGCGCTCGACAAGCTGAAGGCGCGCGCCGACGGCCAGCCGTTCACCATGCTGTCGCCGTACCCGGGCCTGGACAAGCCGATCTCGCTGCAGTCGTGGGGCCACCAGCTCAAGCTGGAGAGCGCCGACGACGAGCGCATCGACCAGTTCATCCAGTCGCTGCGGCGCAACCAGTACACCTACCCCGAGGTCGGCGCGTCCTGCGAGTCCGCGACCTTCGACGTGGCCAACCCGCCGCCGTTCGTGGCCGAGGCCCCGGGCCCGGACGCCGTGCCGATGACCGGTGGCACCGCCGACAACTCGGAGAACGGCACCCCGCCGATGTCGGGCGCCCCGTCCGCGAGCGGCACGGACGCGCCTGCGGCCACCACCACCTCTGGTAGCTGACCCGTGGCGGACGCCGAGCAGGAACAGGCACCGGTCGCCCCCAGCCGGGGGACCACCGCGACCCGGACGGTCGTCGTGGCCGTCGCGGTCGTGGCCGTGCTCCTGCTCGGCGCCGCCGTCGGCCTGCTGATCAAGCTGCCGGGCGCGGACAACAGCTCCACGCCCGCGCGCGACTCCGTTGACGTCGGCTTCACGCAGGACATGTCGACGCACCACCTCCAGGGCGTGCAGATGGCCAACATCGCCCGGGACCGGACCGCCGACCCGGCCATCGAGCAGCTGGCCTTCGACATCTCCTCCACGCAGCTGGAGCAGGTCGGCCGGATGAAGGGCTGGCTGTTCCTCTGGGGCTACCCGGAGCAGTCGGCCGACGGCAAGCACATGTGGTGGATGACGGCCTCCGAGGGCCACGGCCACTCGGGCGGCGCCGGGTCGAGCGCGGCCGCCGACGACAACGGCCGGATGCCCGGCATGGCGTCGCCGGACGAGTTGTCCCAGCTGCGGTCGCTGACCGGCGTCGAGATGGACGTGTACTTCCTCCAGCTGATGCTGCGGCACCACCAGGGCGGAGCGCCGATGGCGGAGTACGCCGCCGCGCACGCCGGCCAGCCGGTGGTGCGGACGCTCGCGGACAACATGCTGAAGTCCCAGACGAGCGAGGCCGCGTACATGAAGGAGCTCCTCGCCGAACGCGGCGCCGCTCCCCTGCCGAGCTGATCCACCGGCCGGCCGTGGCGGCTCGGCATCACCCGGTTGGGGCTACCCGTCGGTAGTAGCGTGGGAGACCCCATCCTGGAGGTCAGCGATGACCGCAGTGGACCCCGGCGAGCACGTGGACGAGCGCACCGCCCGCAAGGTGGCCGAACAGGCCCGCGAGACGCGGTGGCGCCACCCCAGCTTCGGCCGCGAGCTGTTCCTCGGCCACTTCCGCCTCGACCTGATCCACCCCCACCCCAGCGGCACGGCCGAGGACCGCGAGCGCGGCGAGACCTTCCTGGCCGCCCTGCGGGAGTACTGCGAGCACACCGTGGACGGCGCGGTCATCGAGCGCGACGCCCGCATCCCCGACCACGTGCTGACCGGTCTCAAGCAGCTCGGCGCGTTCGGGATGAAGATCAAGCCCGAGTACGGCGGCCTCGGCTTGTCCCAGGTCTACTACAACCGCGCGTTGATGATGGTCGGGTCGGTCAGCCCCGCGCTGGGCGCGCTGCTGTCCGCGCACCAGTCGATCGGCGTGCCGCAGCCGCTCGCGCTGTTCGGCACCGACGAGCAGAAGCGGGAGTACCTGCCGCGCTGCGCGACCGGCGCCGTCAGCGCCTTCCTGCTCACCGAGCCGGACGTGGGCAGCGACCCGGCGCGGCTCGGCACCACGGCCACGCCCACCGACGACGGCTACCTGCTCGACGGCGTCAAGCTGTGGACGACCAACGGCGTGGTGGCCGACCTGCTCGTGGTGATGGCCCAGGTGCCGGGCAAGGGCATCAGCGCGTTCGTCGTCGAGGGCGACTCCCCCGGCATCACGGTGGAGAACCGCAACGAGTTCATGGGCCTGCGCGGCCTGGAGAACGGCGTCACCCGCTTCCACCGGGTCCACGTGCCGAAGGCCAACCTGATCGGCGAGGAGGGCGCGGGCCTGAAGATCGCGCTCACCACCTTGAACACCGGCCGGTTGTCCCTGCCCGCCCTGTGCGCGGGCGCGGCGAAGTGGTGCCTCAAGATCGCCCGCGAGTGGTCCGGCCAGCGCGTGCAGTGGGGGCTGCCGATCGGTCGGCACGAGGCCATCGCGGGCAAGGTCGCCTACATCGCGGCCACCGCGTACGCGCTGGAGGCCGTGCTCGACCTGTCCAGCGAGCTGGCCGACGCCGGTGGGCACGACATCCGCATCGAGGCCGCGCTGGCCAAGCTCTACGGCTCGGAGATGGCCTGGCTGGTCGCGGACGAGCTGGTGCAGCTGCGCGGCGGGCGCGGCTACGAGACGGCGGCGTCCCTGGCGGCCCGCGGCGAGCGCGGCGTGCCGGCCGAGCAGGTGCTGCGCGACCTGCGCATCAACCGGATCTTCGAGGGCTCGACCGAGATCATGCACCTGCTGATCGCGCGGGAGGCGGTGGACGCGCACCTCGCCGTCGCCGGGGACATCATCGATCCGGAGGCGGACGCCGGGCGCAAGGCGCGGGCGGTGGCCAGGGCGGGTGGGTTCTACGCGAAGTGGCTGCCGACGCTGGTGGTCGGCAGGGGCCAGGTGCCGCGGGCCTACGCCGAGTTCGGCCCGCTGGCGGGACACCTGCGGTTCGTCGAGCGGTCCAGCCGCAAGCTGGCCCGGCAGACGTTCTACGCGATGTCGCGCTGGCAGGGGCGGATGGAGCGCAAGCAGCGGTTCCTGGCGCGGATCGTGGACATCGGCGCGGAGCTGTTCGCGATCAGCGCGGCGTGCGTGAAGGCGGCGGCGGACGGCGACCGGGCGGTGGAGCTGGCGGACGCGTTCGCCGCGCAGGCCAGGGTCCGGGTGGAGGAGCTGTTCGACCGGCTGTGGCGCAACTCCGACGACTCCGACGCCGCCCTGGCGCGGCACGTCCTGGACGGGCGCTTCACCTGGCTGGAGGAGGGGGTGCTGGACCCGTCCACCCCCGGGCCGTGGATCGCGGACTCCGAGCACCGGGCCTCGACCGCCGAGGACGTGCACCGCAGGACGCCCTAGTCGGCGGACCACCGTGCCACCGGACGCCGTTGTGCACGGGGCAGGTGTTTGCGGGCGCGGCACCTGCCCCGTGGCACGGTCGAAAGGGGACCACGTCCCCCGTACTCCCCTTTCGACTCCCCTTCTAACAACGGAAGGACACACACCCTCCAGGAGGAGGTAGTGCGTGACGCTACGTCATTACTGGCGAGTTGAGACTTACGACGTTCGAGTGAATCAGCAGGTGAGAGCCACTCGACTACTCTCAGAGAGTCACGGCACCGCGGCGGTCGAACACGAGCTCGCGCGCCGTCCGCAACCCGATCTCGATCGCACCGCCGATCACCGCGCCGTCACCCAGCTCGCCCGCCACGATCCGCGGCGCCAGCGGCGTCATCCGGCGCAGCGCGGCCTCCACCGGCTCCTGGAGCAGGTCGGTGTTGCTGCCGACGCCGCCGCCGAGCACCACCAGCTCGGGGTCGATCACCGCCACCACCGACGCCACCACGAACGCCAGCCGCTCCGCCTCGTCGCCCACCGCCGCCAACGCCCGCTCGTCACCGGACCGGGCCGCCGCGAACACCTCGCGCGCCGACCGCACCGCCAGACCGCGCTGCCGGGCCAGCGCCACCACCGACCCCGCCGCCGCGGCGGCCTCGACCTGGCCGCGCTGCCGTCCGTCCTCTTCGGACTGGCCCGCGTAGGGCAGGTAGCCGACCTCGCCCGCCGCGCCGTGCGCGCCGCGGAACAGCCGGCCGTCCACCACGATCCCCATGCCGATCCCGGTGCCGACGGTGAGGCACACGAACACGTCCGCGCCCCTGGCCGCCCCGTGCGCCTGCTCGCCCACGGCGGCGAGGTTCGCGTCGTTCTCCACCACGAGGCCCGCGCCCAGCTCGGCCTCCAGGTCGTCCAGCAGGCCGGGCCGTTCCCAGCCGGGCAGGTTCGGCGCGTGGTGCAGGGTCCGGTGGCGCGGGTCGGGCACGCCGGGCGTGCCGACCACCTTCACCACCAGGTCGGACGGCGACAGGCCGGCGTCGGCCGCGGTCCGCTCCGCCAGCTCGCGCACCGTGCGGACCAGCGCCGTCGCCGAACGGCACCGGTTGCGCTCGTCGACCCGCGCGATCACCGAACCGGCCAGGTCCGCCACCGCCACCCGGATCCGCTGCCTGCCGATGTCCACGCCCAGCACGTGCCCCGCCGCCGGGTTCGGCTCGTAGACCACCGCCGAACGCCCGGGTCCGGACGACGTGCGGCCGCTGGGGCGCACCAGGCCGTGCTGCTCCAGGTCGACCAGCGCCTGACCCACGGTCGGCTTCGACAGGCCGGTGTCGCGGGCGATCTGCGGCCTGGTCGCCGGACCGCCCGCGCGCAGCAGGTCGAGCACCGCGCGCTGGTTGAGCACGCGCATCCCCGCGGGGGTGCCCACCGGGGGCGGGTTGCGGGCCGTCACAGCCAGTGAGTGTAGATCGGTTGGAGCAGCACCCGGACAGGCTTCCGGACAAGTTGCCGAGCCTGACTTGACAACGATGTCACATGGCCTTTTGCTTCGCTAAAGATCGGGTCGGTATGGCGGAAAGGCGTGCGCGATGGGGCTCATGCGGGGCAGGAGATCGCTGGTGGTCGTCTCGACCATCGCACTGGCGATGGGGAGCGTGGGAGGCTGGTCGTCCGCGACCGCCGCGCCGGAGGAGCCAACCGTGAGCGAGACGCTCTTCGCCTCGTCGTTCGAGGACGGGCAGCCGCAGCCCGACTGGGCGAGCACCGTGGAGACGGGCCCGGACGGCACGCCGAAGACGTCGGGCGTCAACGGCTCGGACTCCACCGGCGTCCCCGGCAACGTCACCGACCGCGTGGTCGACGTGGTGGCCAACTCGGAGAACTCGGGGTCCGGCGAGGTCGCCGGGAACCTGGTCGACGGCGCCGTGGCGTCGAAGTGGCTCACGTTCACCTCGACCGGCTGGGTGCGGTTCACCTTCGCCGAACCGGTCGCGGTCAAGCGCTACGCGCTGTCGTCGGCCAACGACGCGCCCGAGCGCGACCCGAAGGACTGGACCCTGCGCGGCTCCGACGACGGCACCACCTGGACGCCGGTCGACGCCCGCACCGGCGAGGTGTTCACCGAGCGGTTCCAGACCAAGACCTACGACACGGCCAACACCGCGGCGTTCAAGCACTACCGGCTCGACGTCACCGCGAACGCGGGCGGCGTGAACCTGGTGCAGCTGGCCGAGGTCCAGTTCTCCGACGGCTCCACCACCCCGCCCGCGCAGAACATGCGCACCACCGTCGGCAAGGGCGCCACCGGCGGGTACAACGCCAAGGCGGGCGTCGGGTTCACCGGCCTGAAGGCGTTGCGCTACCAGGGGACGCACGTCGCCGAAGGGCGCGGCTACTCCTACAACAAGGTCTTCGACGTCGACATCCCGGTCACGTCGACCACCGAGCTGTCCTACCTGGTCTTCCCGTCGTTCACCACGGACGACCTGAACTACCCGGCCACGTTCGTGTCGCTGGACCTCGCGTTCTCCGACGGCACCTACCTCAGCGACCTCGGCGCGCGCGACCAGCACGGGTTCGAGCTGTCACCGCGCGGCCAGGGCGCGGCGAAGTCGTTGTACACCAACCAGTGGAACCGGGTCGCGTCGGTCGTCGGCGCGGTGGCCGCCGGCAAGACGATCAAGCGGATCCTGCTCGCCTACGACAACCCGAAGGGCCCGGCGGGCTTCAACGGCTGGGTCGACGACATCGCGGTGAAGTCCGCGCCCGCCACCGTGGACCGCCCGCGCCCGACGGACTGGGTGCTGACCAACCGCGGCACGAACTCCAGCGGCTCGTTCTCGCGGGGCAACAACTTCCCCGCCACCGCCGTGCCGCACGGCTTCAACTTCTGGTCGCCCATGACCAACGCGGGCTCGATCAGCTGGCTGTACGAGTACGCGAAGAACAACAACCGGGACAACCTGCCGACGTTGCAGGCGTTCACCGCGAGCCACGAGCCGAGCCCGTGGATGGGTGACCGGCAGACGTTCCAGGTGATGCCGTCCGCCGGCACGCCGACCGCCGACCGCGCCGTGCGCGCCCTGCCGTTCAAGCACGAGAACGAGACCGCGCAGGCGCACTACTACGGCGTGAAGTTCGAGAACGGGATGCGCACCGAGATCGCGCCGACCGACCACGCCGCGCTGTTCCGCTTCACGTTCGTGGACGGCACCTCGAACCTGGTGTTCGACAACGTCAACAACAGCGGCGGGCTCACGCTGGACCCGGCGTCCGGCGTGGTGACCGGCTTCTCCGACGTCAAGAGCGGGCTGTCGACCGGCGCGACCAGGCTGTTCGTGTACGGCGTGGTGGACCGGCCGGTGACGTCGAGCGGGCGGCTGACCGGCGCGGGCCGGGACGACGTGGCCGGCTTCTTCCAGTTCGACACCTCCGCCGACAAGACCGTGACCCTGCGGATCGCGACGTCGTTGCTGAGCGTCGACCAGGCGCGGCACAACCTGGAGCTGGAGGTGTCCGCCTCGGACACCTTCGAGTCGGTGCGCGACCGCGCGCAGCAGGCCTGGGACCGGGTGCTGGGCATGGTCGAGGTGGAAGGCGCGTCGGAGGACCAGCTGACCACGCTGTACTCGAACCTCTACCGGCTCTACCTCTACCCGAACTCGGGCTTCGAGAACACCGGCACCGCCGACGCGCCGAAGTACCGGTACGCGTCGCCGGTGCAGGCCGCGGGCAACCCCACGCCGACGCAGACCGGCGCGAAGGTCGTGGACGGCAAGGTCTACGTCAACAACGGGTTCTGGGACACCTACCGGACCACCTGGCCCGCCTACAGCCTGTTCACGCCCAAGCGGGCCGCGGAGCTGGCGGACGGGTTCGTGCAGCAGTACCGGGACGGCGGCTGGATCTCGCGCTGGTCCTCCCCCGGCTACGCGAACCTGATGACCGGCACGAGCTCCGACGTGGCGTTCGCGGACGCGTTCGTGAAGGGCGTGCCGCTGCCCGACGCCAAGGCCGCGTACGAGGCGGCGGTGAAGAACGCCACGGTCGCGCCGCCGAACGCGGGCGTCGGCCGCAAGGGCCTGGACACCTCGATCTTCACCGGCTACACGTCCACCGCCACCGGCGAGGGCATGTCGTGGGCGATCGAGGGCTACGTCAACGACTACGGCATCGCCAACATGGCCCAGGCGCTGTACGAGAAGACCGGTGACGCGCAGTACCAGGCGTCGTACGAGTACTTCGCCAACCGGGCGCAGAACTACGTCAACATGTTCGACCCGTCGACGGGCTTCTTCCAGGGCCGCAACCCCGACGGCACGTGGCGTGCCCCGACCGACGAGTACGACCCGCGCGAGTGGGGCCACGACTACACCGAGACCGACGGCTGGAACATGGCGTTCTCCGTGCCGCACGACGGGCAGGGGCTGGCCAACCTCTACGGCGGCAAGGACGGGCTGGCGAAGAAGCTGGACGAGTTCTTCGCGACCCCGGAGACGGCGAAGTTCGTGGGCTCGTACGGCGGCGTGATCCACGAGATGACCGAGGCGCGGGACGTGCGGATGGGGCAGCTGGGGCACTCCAACCAGGTGTCGCACCACATCACCTACATGTACGACTACGCCGGTCAGCCGTGGAAGACGCAGGAGAAGGTGCGCGAGATCCTGTCCCGGCTGTACCTGGGCAGCGAGATCGGCCAGGGCTACCCCGGCGACGAGGACAACGGCGAGCAGTCGGCGTGGTGGCTGTTCAGCGCGATGGGCTTCTACCCGCTGCAGATGGGCAACGACACCTACGCCATCGGGTCGCCGCTGTTCAAGAAGATGACCGTGCACCTGGAGAACGGGCGCTCGCTCGTGGTCAACGCGCCCGCCAACTCCGCGCGGAACGTCTACGTGCAGTCGCTGAAGGTCAACGGGAAGAAGTGGGACAAGTCGTACCTGCCGCACGCGGAGGTCGCGAACGGCGGGGTGCTCGACTTCGAGATGGGGTCGTCGCCGTCGAAGTGGGCCACCGGCCCGGACGCCGCGCCCCCGTCGTTGACCACGGGCACGTCGGCGCCCACGCCGCTGCGGGACGTGACGTCGCTCGGGACGGTGACCGGCGCTCCCGCGTCGGTGGTCGACAACACGTCCCAGACCTCCGGCGCGCTGTCGTGGTTGCAGGTGGACCTGCCGTCGAACAAGGAGACCGCCACCTTCTACACGCTGACCTCGGGCAAGGCCGCCGGCGACCCGGCCGCGTGGGTGCTGAGGGGGTCGTACGACGGCAAGACGTGGTCGACCGTGGACGAGCGGTCCGGCGAGGCGTTCCCGTGGCGGCAGCAGACGCGGGCGTTCAAGATCGCCCGACCGGGTCACTACCAGCACTACCGGCTGGAGTTCCCCGGTGAGGCGACGCTGGCCGAGTTCGAGCTGCTGGCCAAGCCGTTCGTGACGTGCTCGGCGTCGGTGACCGGGCAGCACTCCGGGCCGTTGCGCGTGCAGTCGGGCGTGACGTGCGTGGACGGCGCTTCGGTGACCGGGCCGGTCACGGTGGCCGCGGGCGCGTCGCTGTACGTGTTCGGCGGGTCGGTCGAGGGCCCGGTGAACGCGACCGGCGCGGCGGCGGTCGTGCTGGTGGGGACGACGGTCGGCGGTCCGGTGAACATCACCGGGACGTCCGGCGAGGTGTCGCTGGAGCAGGTGAAGGCCGGCGGACCCGTGCGGCTGGTGGACAACAAGGGCGGCACGCTCGTGGCCGGCAACGCGGTCGACGGGCCGCTGTCCTGCACGGGCAGCGACCCGGCGCCGGTGAACAACGGGTGGGCGAACGAGGTGCACGGCCCCAGGACGGGTCAGTGCGCCAAGCTCTAGGGCTGACGGGTCACCAGGAGATTTCGCGGCACCTGCGCGCGGAATCTCCTGGTTCGACCTGGAGCGTGGCGTGCTCGATGCGGTATCGGTCGGCCAGCAGCGCCTGCGCGGCGTGCAGCACCTCGGCCGGGTCGACGCCCTCGCAGGTCGTGAGGTGCGCCGAGGCGACCTCCATGCCCGAGGTCAGCGTCCAGACGTGCAGGTCGTGCGCCTCGGCCACGCCCGGCAGGCGGCTCAGGTCGGACTGCATCCCGACGACGTCCAGGCGTTCCGGGGCGTGCTGGAAGAGGATGCGCAGCGCGCTCGCCGCCAGCTTGTAGGTGCGCGGGAGGACGAAGAGGCCGATCGCGACACCCATGAGGGGGTCGGCGTAGCGCCAACCGAAGACCAGCGTGACCGCGCCGCTGACCAGCACGCCCACCGAGCCGATGAGGTCGGCCACCACCTCCAGGTACGCGCCGCGGACGTTGATGCTCTCCTTGGCGCCGTCCCTGAGCACCAGGAACGAGACGAGGTTCGCGGCGAGGCCGCCGGCGGCCACCACGACCACCGGCAGGCCGGGCACCTCGGGCGGGTCGCCGAACCGGCCGACCGCCTCGTACACGACGTAACCGGCCACGCCGAACAGCAGCACGGCGTTGGCCAGGGCGGCCAGCACCTCGGCCCGGTAGAGGCCGAACGTCCGGCTGCCGCCCGTCTTCGCGCGGCGGGCCAGCATGATGGCGGCCAGCGCCATGCCGACGCCCGCGACGTCGGTGAGCATGTGGGCGGCGTCGGAGATCAGGGCCAGCGAGCCGGTGATGGCGCCGGCGACGAACTCCGCCGCCATGAACGCCGCGCCGATGCCGAAGGCGACCCACAGCCGGCCGAGGTGCTTGGCGCTCCCCGACGGCACCCCGTGGCCGTGTCCGTGACCCATGGGCCGGAACATATAGTCACATGCGCATGAGTGCAACTTGAGTGTCAGGCCCGCCACAACCGTCCCAAGGCGCGGACCAGGCCCGGCGCGACCCGGTTCAGCAGGTGCACCGCGTTGGCCTCCGCCGTGACGGGTACCACCACCCGGTGCGGGCGCACCTCGTTCACCAGATCGAGCACCTCGGCCGCGACCTTCTCCGGCCCGAAGCCGCGCAACCGGGACGTCCTGGCCGCCCGCTGCCGCCGTTCGTCCTGCTCGGCCTCCGTGGAGCCGGCGAACGTGAACGTCCTGGTGATGTCGGTGTGCACGATGCCGGGGCAGAGGGCGGTCGCCCGGATGCCGTGCTCGCGCAGCTCGGCGTCCAGGCACTGCGCGAGCATGAGGACGGCGGCCTTCGTCGTGGAGTAGGCGGGCAGCGCGGCGTTCGGCAGGTACCCGGCGGCGGACGCCGTGACGACCAGGTGGCCGCCCTCGGCCCGTTCCACCATCCGGGGCGCGAACGCCCGGAGGGTGTGCACGACACCCCAGAGGTTGACGTCGACGACCCGTCGCCAGTCCTCCTCCGACGTGCGCAGGAACGACCCGACCACCCCGATGCCGGCGTTCGCCACGACCACGTCGGGCACCCCGTGCCGGCGCGCGACCTCCTCGGCCACCGCTCCGGTCGCCGCCGCGTCCGCCACGTCGAGCCGGTAGGCGTGCCCACCGACCCGTTCCGCCGTCTCCCGGGCCCGCTCCTCGTCCACGTCCAGCACGACCACCTCGGCGCCGTCCCGGGCGAACGCCTCCGCCGTGGCCCGTCCGATCCCGCTGCCCGCACCCGTGATGACCACCAGGCGCCGCCGGTGCGTGCCGTCGATCGCGTCCTCGATGTGCCGTGCGACCTGGTCGGGGTGCGTGCGCGGGGCCCAGTGACCGGCGTGCAGCACGCTCCGGGTGAGCTGCTCGACCCACGGCTCCGCCGCCTCCAGGTGCTCCCGGACCACGTACGGGTCGTCGGTCAACCGGACCTGGTGGACCCGGACCGACACCTTCCGCACGTCCCTGGGCCCCTTCGCCCCCACGTTCGCCCGGTACAGCCCGAGCCCGTTGACCAACTCCCGCCGCCCGGCCCCCAACCGCCGCCGGACCGCCGGAACCCGCCACACCAGCTCGGGCACCACGGGAACCTTGAACCCCGCGATGTACCAGGACCTGCGCAGCACGTTGAGCACCTTGAAGGGCCGCAGGCGATTGCGCCTCACCCAGTCCCCGACCTGCCCCAGGTCCGGCCCGGAGATGCTGGTGAACGAGAGGAACAGGTCGGGCCGCGCCGCCACCGCCGCCCAGCCCTGCGTGGAGCCCCAGTCGTGCCCGACGAGGTGCACGGGCCGCCCGACGTCCCGCACCACCGCCACCAGGTCCTCGACCAACCGTTCGAGCGAGTACCCCTCGACGTCCGCCGGGGCCTCCGACCCCCCGCTCCCCCGCACGTCGTACCGGATCACCCGGAACCGGGCACCCAACCTCCCCGCGACCGCCCCCCACACCTCGGACGTGTCCGGGAACCCGTGCACCAGGACCACCGGAACCCTCTCGGCCACCCCCTCCTCGGTCACCCGAAGTCCCAGGTCAGCCCCTCGAACCACCCACTCGCGCACCGGCTCCACACCTCAAGAGGGTAGGGGGTGAAAACGCGTCGCCCGAGTGCGCTAAGCTTCCTCCCGTAGCTGCGGCCCCCGTAGCTCAGGGGATAGAGCACCGCCCTCCGGAGGCGGGAGCGCAGGTTCGAATCCTGCCGGGGGCACCACCACGAAAAGGCCTTTGACCGGAGAAGACGTCGATCAAGGGCCTTCGTCGTCTGTCCGGCCGTGTCCGGTCGAGACCGGCCGTCTACGGCTGCCTGTGCCAAATACGGGCCAAAGTTCGGCTAGCCCGGACGGTGACCCAGAGCGGCCTCCGCATGCTGCCGGACCGTCACCGCCTCTCCGTCCAGGCACTTGGCGTAGATCTTCAACAGCACCTCCACCGAGTGCCCCGCCCACCCGGCGACCGTCACCGCGCGGCACTCGCGCCGGGGGCAGCGCCGCTGTCCCACCTGTCTCGCCTGTCTCGGCATAGCGGATGACCAGCGGATTATGGTGAGACAGGTCATGAGACACCTGTCCCACCTGTCTCACCAACCGTGCGGTGCCCACCCTTCCCAGGGTGCTGTCATTGGGAGCGAACTGGGGATCAGTCGCCAGCAGGTTCGGAAGTCTGGTTGCCAGAGGGTTCGTGCCCAGAGTTTCCGGTGAAGGTCACTCCGTCAAACGTTGGGCCGCTGGTGAAGGTCGCTCCGCCGAACCCTGCGTTCCCGGTGAAAGTCGCGTCGTCGAACCGGACGTCCTCGGTGAAGGTCGTTTCGTCGAACCAGGCGCCTTCGGTGAAGGTCGCTCCGCCGAACTCTGCGTTCCCGGTGAAGGTCGCTCCGTCAAACCAGGTGTTCGCAGTGAACGTCGCTCCGTTGAACCCGGCGTCCCCGGCGAAGGTCGCTCCATTGAACCCTGCGTACCCGGTGAAGGTGGCCTGGCGGAACATTGCATTGTGTAGCAGGCAGTCTTTCATATACCAGTCGACGAGGACTGCGGCGGTGAGATCGAGGTCGATGTCTGTCCAGAAGGTCGCTGCGGGGTAATCGGCGTCGTCGCCGGGGTGCACGTGGGTGGTGAGAATGCGTTGGGCGGTTAGTCGAACTTCACGCTTGGACTCGTTCGCGGTATTCATTACGGACGGCTTGGTCGGCGTCGGCGTCGGCGTCGGGAGGGTCACCCGGGAGATCGAAGGGGGCGCGGAGGTAGGCGCAGAGCACATTGACCACGGTCTGGCGCAAGGCGGGGTTGTCGGGGTGGTCCTGCTCGAGGCGTTCGAGTGCGTAGAGGCCGCCGTGTCGGACTGGGGTCTTATCCGATCCAAGTTGCTCCACAGACTTTGCGTACAGATCGGTGATGCGGCGGGCAGCGGCGTCGCGTTCGGTTGTGGCCGCGATCTCGCGTTGCAGTTCGTAGGCGCGGGCGACGTCGGCTTGGTCGCGTTCCTTCTGCACCAGCCCGATTTCGGTGGCATGTTGGCGTCGCCACGCCAGGTACAGCGCGAAGAGCCCACCTCCGCCCATTCCGATGCTCGACCCGGTGCGCAGTGCGTTGAACCGCGCGTTCACCAGCTCCGCACCGGACAGGCCTGCGGTGCCTGCCCACCACAGCGCCACCACAGCGCCACCACCAGGCTGATCGTCGCTGCGGCGATCAGGGCCGCCACGGTCGCGATCACCCTGCGCGGCATCGGTTCCAGCGGCGTGCGTGACGTGGATGGTGTCGGAACCGGCACGGGTGTACGGGTGGCGGACTGCTCGCGGGGGGGCAGGGTGGGGTAACGGCACCGGAGTAGGGCGGTCCTCGGGCATGTCCGCATCATCGTCGGTTGATGCGGCTGTGTTTCCTGACGACACGCCAGTCAGGCCGGGCGGCTCGCCGCGGACAGGGGTCCAGCGAGTGCCTGTGCCGAGGACGTACCGAAACGGCTGTACCGAGAGCTGCAAGTGCTGGTCAGAGATGGTCTTTTGCGGGACTCTGTGAATCCGTCACTCTTGTTGCTTGTCTGACGAGGCAGCAGCAACTGCCTTCCCGAGGTAGACGCTGTGCCCACCCCTGGCACCCCCCGCACACCCCCCCCACCCCCCACCCCACTCGGGCCCGCCCCCGCCGGAGACCGCGCGGGGTAATATTAAGGGTGGTTGTA
>NZ_JBFAAX010000007.1:21692-48022 GCF_040639995.1 Actinosynnema sp. NPDC023658
CTGCCTTCCCGAGGTAGACGCTGTCCCACCCGTCCCACCCGTCCCACCCGTCCCACCCGTCCCACCTGTCCCTGTCCGCCGCGCTGACCTCAGGACGCTGTAACAGTCGGGGCATGTTGAAGCTCCTCTTGGCTCGACACGCTTGCCTGCGCTTGATCCCGGCGTTCACAGCAGCGGGCGGCGAGCTCTCGACAGGGCCTTACGCGTAGGCCGCAGAGCGGTGCACGAGCTGCATTTGGTGGGTGGGATACCTCTCGAAGCACAGCAAGCGATGGTCACCACGTCGCCTGGCGCCCCCGCTGTTACAGCAGCTGCGCTTGGCTGACCGGCGCCCCCAACAGTCGGTACGACCCCACCTGTGCCAGTAGTCCTCAAGAGCAAGATCAATTTACTGTTTGTGCTGGTAGACCGCTCGGTGCAGCCGGAATCAGCCGCACCCTCGCCCAGCAGCAGCCCCCGCAGCAACCCTCCACACGGGGCATCAATGCCATGATCGAATCGTTCTGCGGTCGTGCGCAAACCGAGCTGCTCGACCACTCTCGATGGCGCACCGCACTCGCACGCCCATACCGATCGAGTACGAACTCCGACCCTCCCCCGGTTCCGGCCACTCGCGAAACCCGCGCGAGCAGTTCTCGCGCTCATCATCAATTCTCGACGCGAAATCCCTCCCAACCGAGGCGACCTCAGCGGCCGTTTAGATGAGCCAATCGAGTGACAGGTGCATCGAATGGTTGACATCCCGCGTTCTTGGTGATGCCATTGATCGACTCCACAACCACGCAAAGGAGCTTCAGTGCGGGCATTTCGGTTAATATCTGCCATCGCGATCACCATCGCAGGCCTCCTGTCCTTCTCCTCTCCGGCGTCGGCCGGCACCCTCACCGTGTACAGCGCCCAGCACGTCAACACCGGCGATATCGCTTACTACGACAACAGTTCGAACGTCTTGACCGCCTGTGACTACTCCGCCGCGAACGGAACCGCCAGAGCAGTTCTCGTGGTCATCAACGGATCGACCAAGGAGGTGTACGACAGCAATGGAGCCCAGAGTGGTTGCGGAAGTGTCGGACCTCTGAACGTGGACAACTCGAAGCGCGCATATCTCTACATCTGCGCGAACGACAGCGGCAGTACGTGCTACCGCAGGGTCGAAGATTTCCCGGTCTAATCAGACCGCCCACACCGATCTTTTGTGGCGCTGCGCGCTCCTGGAGCTGCGTGGAGGTGACCGGAGGCCGGTAAGGACATCCTCCGAGAACATGCTGCAACGCGGGCGACTCCGCATCGCCGTGCCGGTGTCGCGGTTGCGTGAATCTCAAGCCTGAGGGCTTCGACCGTCCGGCGGGGCCCGCTTTCCGGCGGCTCTTCGACCCGGACTCGCCACCGGCAGCACGCCGAGCAGGGCGCGAGCAGGCGCGGCCGTGATTGGCCTGCCGCACGTGCGCCGCCCGCAGGGCTTGCAGGAACAGGTAGGTCTGCAGGGTGAGCCCGCCTGACCGAGCCGGCATCGCGATCCACCGGCGATCAGGGGTGGTGGCGGCGACGCCGTCACCACCGCCCGGTTCGTGCGTCCAGGACCAGCCGAGCGCCCGCCGCCTGCGGCGCGGACCACGGGATTAGCGGAACAGGGGTAGTGCGCCCACCAGCTTGTTGATCGCCTTGCGGGGGCCGTGCAGGCCGACGCCCACGCTGTTCAGCTCCGTGGTGGGGGTGGTGCTCATCTTCTCGACGTACTCCTCATAGGTTTTGCACCCCTGGGCCAGCGAGCTGAAGCTCACGAAGAACACGCCCTCGTCGGCTGCGGCGGCTTGGACGATCGTGTCGACCTGCTCCTGGGTGGCCTTGAGGATCGGCACGGGGACGTGGATGACGCCCGGGTGGACCACCTCGTCGGCGTCCTCGACGTCCTGGCCGACCAAGCCCTCGACGCGGTGGCCCAGGGTCAGCGACAGCACGGCCGCGGCGTTGGCCGCCAGGTCGGTCGGGAGCTGGTCGCTGACCACGATCGCGCACTTGACTTCGGCTTTCCCGGCCATCGATCACCCTTCGTGTGAGCTGTTGTCCCGTTCCGACCCCGCGACCACCGGGATGTCCCGCGAGTTGCGGTAGAGCCCGAGGACCACGACCGCGCCGCCGACGACCCGCGTGGCGGACAGGGCCTCGTCGGCCGGCAGGACCGCCCAGCCCAGCCCGGCGGCCGGAACGACGTTGAGCAGGTTGACCGCCACGCTCGGCACGAGCCGGCGCAGCCCCGAGGTGTGCAGCAGGAAGGCGGCGGCCGAGCGCGTGATGGCTTCCCCGGTCGGGCCGTCACGGCGGGGCATGACGAGGACTGTAGAGACGAGCACGGGCAAATCGGGTCGAAGCTGTGCTAAATGCGGGAACTTATGGTTAATTCCGGATTTCTGCCGACATGTGGTGCCGAACGGTGACTCTGGACGAACTTGATGCGGCATTGCTCGCGCTTCTCCAAGAGGACGCGAGCCTGACCAACAAGGAACTGGCCAAGCGGCTGAACACCGCGCAGTCCACCTGCCTCGAACGGGTCCGCAGGCTGACCCGGCAGGGCATCCTGAGCGGCCGGCGCGCGGAGGTCGACCTGCGCCGGATCGGCCGCCCGGTGCAGGCGATGGTCGCCGTGCGGCTGCGACCGCCGAACCGCTCGGTGATCGAGTCGTTCACGGCGTTCGTGGAGACCCTGCCGGAGGTGCTGTCGGTCTTCGTCATGTCCGGTGACGACTTCCTGCTGCACATCGCCGTCAAGGACAACGACCACCTCAACGCCTTCGTGCTGGACCGGCTCACCGAGCGGCGGGAGATCGTCAACGTCCGGACGTCGATCATCTTCAGCCACACCCGGCGCGCGGTCGTGATGCCCTTCCCGACCGACCCCGAGTGAGAGGCCCCTCGCGATGAGGACGGCAACGAGGACGACGACCGCGACGGCTTACCGGCCGGCTTCCAACAGGTCCCGGTAGCGGTCCCGGGCGGCCGGCGTCAGGAGGTGTTCGTAGGTCGGCAGGGCGTCGTGGAACACCTCGTACTCGCTGTTCACCGCTCTTGTCGCCAGGCGTTCGGCGAGCGCCAGGGGCTCTGGACTGCCCGCTTGGCAGGCGACCAGGTGGATCTCCTGCGCCTGGTCGAGGACGTCCCACAGGCCGCCCTCGGAGTCGTCCACGCGGTCGGCGGAGGCTTCCAACAGGTCGAGCGCGTACTCGGACAGGGTGATCGCGGCGTCGGGGAAGCCGCCGTCGATCAGACGTGCCACGGCGGCCAACGCCTCGCTGACGTGCTCGAAGTAGCCGTCTGCGTGATCGGTGACCTCGATGGTGCGTCCCAGGCGCTCGCGGATCTCGCGGTCGTCCAGGACGCCTCGGCGGTGTGCTCGTCGTGGTCGTCAGCGGTGGGCCGGGGTCGGGGACGTGGCCTGCCAGGCGAAGCCGTCCGGGTCGGTGAAGGTGCCGGCGTCGCCGCCGATCAGGAGGCGGTGCGACCCGGTGCCCTCGGCGGGCACGCCGGCGTCCTTGGCCAGGGCGCGGTGGCGGTAGAGGGCGAGCTTCACCGGGCTCGACCCGGCCTCGAACTCGACGTACACGCGGGCGAAGCTCTTGCCCACGGCCAGGCCCTGGTCGACGTAGAACCGCTTGCTCGCGGCCACGTCCTGCACGCCCAGCAGGAGGACCACCTGGTCGATCCGCCGGGTGGCGGGGCCGGTGTCCTTCTTCGCCGACGTCGCGACCTTCCAGATCGCGCCGTCCGGGGCCTGGATGACGCCGCCGTAGCCCCAGAAGGACTTCGCGGCCGGCTTCAGCGCCGTGGCCCCGAGTTCGAGGGCGGCGCCGAGGAGTGCGTCCACAGTGGATGGTTGGGACACGGTGAGGGACAGGGTGAACCCGCGGAAGCCGGTGGCCGGTTCGGTCGCGGTGCGGAAGCGGAGGTGGGTGTCCACACCGAACGCGGTGCGGTAGAAGTGCTCGGCGGCCTCGGTGTCGGCCACGTCCAGGGTGATGGTGTCGATGATCGTCATGGGTATCACGCTATTTCCACTGGGACGGCCGGTGCTTCTCGATTCCTGACCGGTCTGGTGACTTGTTTCGCGACGCACGCCGGCAGCCCCGCGGCCCGGCCCGCCGCCTGCCTGCGGTAGGCGCTCGGCGGCAGGCCGACCAGCTCGGTGAAGCGGGTGCTGAACGTGCCCAGGGACGAGCAGCCGACGGCGAAGCACACCTCGGTGACGCTGAGGTCACCCCGGCGCAGCAACGTCATCGCGCGCTCGATCCGGCGCGTCATGAGGTAGGTGTAGGGCGACTCGCCGTACGCGAGCCGGAACTGGCGGCTGAGGTGCCCGGCGGACATGTTCACGCCCCGGGCCAGCGCCTCGACGTCCAACGGTTTGGAGTACTCGCGGTCGATCCGGTCACGCACGCGGCGCAGCCGCGCGAGGTCCGCCAGGCGCTGCGCCGCGACGCGGGCACGCCCCCACTCGGAATGGCACATGGGTGAGCTCCCCTGGGTCGCCTGCCGGAGGGGCAGTCGGAGACGTGGACGGCCGGCGCACGGCTGCGCCGGCCGTCGGGGCGGCACGGCGGCCGGGACGTTCAGCTGATCTCCTGGATGCGGACCAGGTTGCCCGCGGGATCGCGGAACGCGCAGTCGCGGATGCCGTACGGCTGCAGGGTCGGCTCCTGGACGACCTCGGCGTCACCCGACTGGACCTTCTCGAACGTGCCGTCGAGGTCGCGGGTGGCCAGCAGGATCCAGCCGTAGGTGCCCTTCGCCATCATCTCGCTGATCACCCGGCGCTCGTCGTCGGTGACGCCGGGGTCGGCGGCCGGCGGGGCCAGGAGGATGGACGTGTCGGGCTGGCCGGCGGGGCCGACGGTGATCCAGCGCATCCTGCCCTGGCCGACGTCGTTGCGGACCTCGAAGCCGAGCACGTCGCGGTAGAAGGCCAGCGACGCGTCGGGGTCGTCGTGCGGCAGGAAGCTGGTGTGAATCGTGATGTCCATGCCGACGAGACTAAGTGCGGTCCCGTGACCTGCGCTTCTTGATTCCTGATCGATCCGGTGTGGACCCGAGGGGGGACCACACCGGATCGCGACCTGGGAGAGGCGCACCCGGGAGGGACTGGGCCCGCCGCCGGCACGGCGGGCCTGTCGGGTGCACCTCTCCCGGACGGAACCGGGTCGCCCCGGTCCGGCTCCCGGTGTGGCCGGCTGCTAGGCCTCGTTCGCCACGGGCACGGCCGGGGCGCTCTGGCTCTCGGCGGCACGTGGCCGCAGCCCGAACCAGACGAACAGCATCCCGGCGATCGTGACGACCACGGCCACGGTGATCGCCAGGTGGATGCCGTTGAGCTCGACCGCCTGGGTGGCGGCGATCGCGCTCAGGATCGGGATGCCGATCGTGATGCCGACCTGCTGGGTCATCGAGGTGAGGCCGGTGGCCAGGCCCTGCTCGTCGTCGGGCAGGCCGGACGTGCCGGTCACCGTGTAGGCCACGATGGACGACACGTGGCCGAAGAAGCTGATGAGCAGCGCGGGGACCACGACGATGATGCCCATCCGGCTGGTGCCGAGGAAGACCAGCGGGATGGCGGACACGGCCTGCACGGCCATGCCGACGGCCAGCACCTTGCGGTAGCCGTGGCGACCGATGAGGCCACCGGCCATGGGGCCCGCGAACACCGCCGCCAGACCCGGCACGCCGAAGATCAGACCGGTGATGAACGGGTTGAGGTCGAGGACGTTCTGCAGGTACAGCGTCATCATGAAGATCGTCGCCGTCTCCATGGAGAAGACCACCAGACCGCCGAAGTTGCCCCACTTGACGTTCGGGCGGCGCAGCGTGCGGACCGGGGTGAGCGGGGCGGAGACGCGCATCTCGATGATCCAGAACGCGGCCAGCAGCACGACGCCGATGACGGCCGCGACGAGGTTGCGCTCGATGATCGCGTAGACGATGGCCAGCAGACCACCGGTCACGGTGATCGCGCCGGGCACGTCCAACTTCACCCGATCGGGCACGCGGCTCTCGAGGATGACGAACGGCGTGGCCACCAGGATCAGCACGGTGACCGGGATGTTGATCAGGAACGCGGCCCGCCAGCTCAGCAGGCTGACCAGGGTGCCGCCGACCAGCGCGCCGATGGTGAAGCCGCCGGAGAGCAGCGCGCCGTTGAGGCCGAGGGCGCGGTCGCGGATCTTGCCCTCCGCGAACGTGGTGGTGAGCAGGGACAGCGCCGCGGGCAGCGCCATCGCGGTCGCGAGGCCCTGGAGCGCGCGGCCGGCCAGCAGGGTCTCGGGGGTGGTCGCGAGGCCGCCGAGCAGCGACGCGCCGGTCAGCACGACCATGGCGGCCATGAACAGCTTGCGTCGGCCGAACAGGTCGGCGAACCGGCCGAACAGCAGGGCGAAGCCCGCGGAGGGCAGCGCGTAGGCGGCGGTGATCCACGGGTACTCGGCCAGCTCCATCCCGACGCCCGCCCCGGTCTCCGGCAGCGCGACGTTCAGGATGGAGAAGTCGACGGACACCATGAACCCGGCGCCGAGCAGGATGAGCAGGATCAACCGCTGCTTACCACTGAACCGTGGCGGCGAAGTTGTGTCGGCAGTCAAGGGACAATCCTTTTCTGTTCATGAACCCGTTGATAGCAACTATCGACACGTCGCCGGACTGGTGCCCTTCGACGACGTAAGTTCCGCAGGCCGTCGCGAATACTCCGCTCGATGAGGGGTCGTTGCCCACCCCTCATCGAGCGAATGGCGAACCTTCGGTCGATTCACGGCACGCGCCACATCCGCGGCGCGGGTCGACGTACTACTACTGCGAATCCCGCTCTGCTTCTTCGGCTATGCGCTTGACGGTGGCCAACCGCCGGTCCCAGTCGGTCGCCAGCTTGGCCATCCACCGCGCTGTCTCGCCCAGTGCCGCGGGCCGAACGGCGTAGCGGACCTCGCGCCCCACCCTGTTGCCCGAGACGAGCCCGGCGGCGTCCAGCACCGCGAGGTGCTTGACGACGGCCTGCCGTGACACCGGCAACCGCTCCGCCAACGTCGTCGCGGTGATCTCACCGTGGGCGGCGAGCAGGTCGAGCAGCTGACGCCGCGTCGGGTCGGCCAGTGCGGCGAGGACGTTGCCGACCGGCTCGACTGCCCCGCGACGTTCTTCGGTCACACCGAAGATTGTTCAACGCGCTTCTTCACCACGTCGAACACCTGGGGCCAACCTTCCGTGTTGAACCGCACCGCGTTGCCGCGCGCCTCCTCGGTGGTGCCGAGGGTCGCGAACCCGCTCTCGACGACCCGCAGGCGCGTCTTGCCGTCTTCCGTGCTGGTCAGGGTGAACTCGACGAGGGTGCTGTTGTCCTCGCGCAGGCCCTCGCCGGGGAACGCGCTCGCCCAGCGGTACGCCACGTAGGTCGGCGGCTCGACCTTCTCGACCCGCACCGCCACCTCACCGAGGTTGGGGTTCTTCGCCATCAGCGACGCGCCCTCGGTGGCCACCGTGCCGGCCACGCTCTCCTCGTCCGCCACCCAGAACCCCGGCGTGGCCACGAGCGACCACACCCGCTCCAGCGGAGCTTCGATCAAGGTGTCGCGTTCGATCCGATCTTCACTCACCAGGGTCTCCCTAACGCTGCCGACTGATGCAACCCGATGGTTGCGCTTCGCCACCCTCAGGTGCAACCCTATAGTTGCACATAGGTTCAGCGACGCGCAACCGGCGAGTTGCACACCCAGTCGGCCGAACCGGCCGCGCCCACTGCCGCGCGGCCAGTGGCGGCTGACCATTCCCGGTATTTCCGCGCGCTTTTCCAATCGACCGGGAACGAATTTACAAGGCGTTCAAGAGGGCAGGATCGAAGAGATCCGCGGCCAAGGTGCGGTCTAGCATCGAATTACGTCGACCGTCGCCAGGCGCACCACCACAGGACGCCCAGGCCGTTTTCGACCGCCGTTCCGATCCATGTCGGAACCTGAATCACGTACCGGCAACCCGTGATCCACGCACCAGGAAGGCACGGATAATGACAACGGAAAACGACCGCGCGGGAGCAGCCGTCCCGAGCGACGCCGAACTCGCGAGCTCGATGGACGGGGACTTCCGGAGCGAGCACATCACGGTGGACGGCCTGCGGCTGCACTACGTGGCGGGCGGGAGCGGCAAGCCGCTGGTCCTGCTGCCCGGCTACCCGCAGACCTGGTGGGAGTTCCGCAAGGTGATGCCCGCGCTCGCCGCCGCGGGCCGCCGGGTCATCGCGCTGGACCTGCCCGGCATGGGCGGCTCGGACAAGCCGGCCACCGGGTACGACAAGAAGACGATCGCCAAGGTCGTCCACGGCTTCGTCCGCGCGCTCGGCCACGAGCGGGTCGACATCGCGGGCCACGACATCGGCTCGATCGTCGCCTTCAGCTTCGCCGCGAGCTTCCCGGAGGCCACCCGCAAGGTCGCGCTGCTGGACGTGGTCCACCCGGACGAGAACATGTACCAGATCCGCATGCTGCCGCTGCCGGGTGCGCCGTTCTACCCCTGGTGGTTCGCCTTCAACCAGGTCGCAGAGCTGCCCGAGAAGCTGCTGGCCGGCCGCACGCGGGTGCTCGTGGACTGGATGTTCGACCACTTCCTGGTGAACCCGGACGCCGTCGACGAGCTGGACCGCGCCGTCTTCGCGGACCGCTTCGACGCTCCCGGGGCCGTCCGCGGCGCCAACTCCTGGTACGCGACGTTCGGCCAGGACATCGAGGACCTCAAGTCCTACGACAAGGTGACCGCGCCGATGCTCGGCATGGTCTCCAACCTCGGTGACGGCATGTTCGCCGCGCAGATGCAGGCCACGCTGCCCAACCAGGCGACCGACGTGAAGGTCGTCGTGGTGCCGGACGCCGGCCACTACTTCGTCGAAGAGGCCCCCCAGGCCGTGATCGACGAGTTCAACCACTTCTTCGACTGATCCGGCCCACCGGCGCGACCCCGGGGTCACCACCGGTCGCACGACGGACCCCTCACCCCGAAACACCTTACGGAGCACTGGATGCACACCAAGACCGCACCATCGCGGGAAGAGCTCATCGGCCGGGCCACGGAACTGGTCCCCATGCTCGGCAAGAACGCCATCTGGCAGGAGGAGAACCGCGTCCTGCACCAGGACACGATCGACGCGCTGACCGAGTCCGGGCTGCTGCGGCTGACACTGCCGTCGAGATACGGCGGCTACGAGGCCGACACGACCACGGTCGTCGACGTGCTGTCCGAGCTCGCCCTGGGCGACGGCGCGACCAGCTGGGTCGCGACCGTCTGGGGCATCAGCACCTGGTTGACGGGCCTGTTCCCGGACGAGGTCCAGGACGAGGTCTTCGGCGCGGGCCACCTCCGGATCAGCGGCACGTTCGCGCCCAGCGCGGTCGGGGTGCCGACGGCGGGCGGCATCATCCTCAACGGCAAGTGGGGCTTCAACACCGCCGCCACGCAGAGCACCTGGAACGCGCACGCCGCGGTCCGCGTGGTGGACGGGCAGCAGCCCGAGCCGGTGGTGGTCCTGGTGCCCATGTCGGACCTGGAGGTCATCGACGACTGGTACTCGTCGGGCATGCGGGGCAGCGGCAGCGTCACCACCGTCGCCAAGGACGTGTTCGTGCCGGACGCCCGCGTGCTGCCGATGATGCCGGTCCTGCAGGCCGGTCAGCACCGCTCCGAGATCAACGCGACGTCCCGGCTGTGGAACACCCCGTTCCTGCCGTGGGCGAGCGCCGTGACGACCGGGACGCACTGGGGCCTGGCGCGCGCCGCGTACGCGACCTTCATGGAGCGGCTGCCCACCCGCAAGATCACCTACACCGACTACGAGCACCAGGCGCACGCGCCGCTCACGCACCTCCAGGTCGCGGACGCCACGGCCCGGATCGACGAGGCGGGCTTCCACGCCCACCGCGTCGCCGAGCGGGTGGACGCCAAGACCGGTGAGCCGTGGTCGTTGCAGGAGCGCGTGACCGCACGCCTGGACCTCGGCCTCACGGTCCAGCGGGCCAGGGAGGCCATCGACGTGCTCAGCACCGCCAGCGGCGCGTCGGCCATCCTCAGCACCGTGCCGATGCAGCGCATCGCGCGGGACAGCCAGACGATCAGCATGCACGCGTACCACCACGCCAACACGAACCTGGAGCTGTACGGCCGGGTCATCTGCGGCCTGGAGCCCAACACCGTGTTCCTCTGATCGGCAGGGAGCTCCCCGCGACGCCACCCGCGACGCGGGGAGCTCCGCCGACGTCCCACCACCGGCTCGACCCGCCCTCCCCGCGGTTCCGGGCCGCGTCCGCCGGCGTGACCCCTGCCCGCCGGCGAGCCGGCCGCGCGTCCGCCGCACCCCGCACCTCGCACCCGCACCCCGCCGAGCAGTCGTCGCCACTGCGCGGGGAAGCGGCGCGACCACGCCCGCGCATTCGGCGGCGTCGTCGGTATCACCGCTTGCTGCATTCGCCTGCCACCGCACCCGAGTGCACTATTCGCGACACTGCGAAGTCTTTACCGATCGATAACCCAAAGCAACTGCTCGACTCGCCTCCGTTACCTTGCAACGCAGTTCGCACGACTTATTCGAATGCGGCTGGACTTCTTATTACCAGAACTCCCACCGCAGGTCGGAGGGCTGCCGGGCGGATACGACCGGTAGACCGGAACCACCCCTCCACCCAGCATCAAGGCAAGCTGGAAGAAGTAATCCCGATTGGATCGGGTGATGCTCGACATGAGTGATCGCTATACCGGCCGGGCGTATCGAGATAAGAGCAGCACACCGGCTGAGCGGTCGATAACGCGCTTTTCCGCGCTCGTAGCGCCTATCCCGATGAAAGGCCACTACATGATCACCCTGGCAACCGTGAGCCTGGAGATCGACGGCCCAACGGCCACGATCTTCATGAACAGGCCGGACAAGAAGAACGCCATGAACCCCCAGATGCACCAGGACATGAACGCCGCCCTGGACGCCATCGAGGAGGCCGGAACCGTCAAGGCGGTCGTCATCACGGGCGCCGGTGACAGCTTCAGCGCCGGGATGGACCTGGAGGAGTGCTTCCTCCAGCCGTTCGACGACCCTCAGCTGTTCTACAAGACCAACCTGGTGGCGCTGCGCTGGTTCCAGCGGCTCAAGGCCTTCCCGGCCGTCACCATCGCGAAGGTCAACGGGTTCGCCTTCGGCGGCGGCTTCCTGGTCGCCGGCCTGTGCGACCTCGCCGTCGCCGACGAGACCGCGCTGTTCGGCCTGTCGGAGATCAACTTCGGCATCTTCCCCGCCGGTGGCGCGACCTGGGCGGCCACGCACAACCTGCCGCGCAAGAAGGCGCTGTACTACATCCTGACCGGCGACACGATGACCGGCGCCCAGGCCGCCGAGTACGGCCTGGTCAACTTCGCCGTGCCCGCCGACCAGCTCGACGCGGCCACCGACAAGGTCGTCCGCAAGATCGTCAAGAAGAACCCGGTCACGCTGGCGCTGGCCAAGCAGGTCTACGAGCGCACCACCCAGCTCGACCTGCCCGCCGCGATCGACTACGACCAGGCGAAGCTGTGGGAGCTGTCCCGCCTGAGCGGCAACGAGTGGATCAACGTGGCGCTCAAGCAGTTCGAGAAGCGCGCCTACCAACCGGGTCTGTCCACGTACAACCGACCAGCGGACGTGAGATCATGACGATCGCCGGTCCGGACGTCGAGATACCCAGGACGGCGCTCACGTCGTTCGTCCTGCAGCACGCGGAGGAGCACGGCGACGCGATCGCGACCGTGGACGTCGCCGGCCGCACCTCCTACACGTTCGCGGAGCTGGTGTCGCAGGTGCGGCGCGCGGCCCGCGGCCTGCGGGAGCGGGGTTTCCACAAGGGCGACGTGCTCGCCATCCTCGCCCCGAACGTCCCCGAGTACCCGATCGTCTTCCACGCCGCCGCGCTGGCGGGTGGCATCGTCGCGGCGCTCAACCCGCTCGACACGTCGGCCGACCTGGTCGACCGCCTCGGGGAGGCCGGGGCCCGGTTCCTGGTGACCGTGCCCCACGAGATGGCCAAGGTGAGCGGATTCCTCGACCGCACCGACGTCGAGGAGGTCTTCGTCCTGGGCGAGGCGGACGGCGCCACGCCGTTCTCCGAGCTGCTGGACCACGAGCCGATCGTCGAGACGCCGCTGGACCCGTCCGACGACGTGGTCACCCTGCTGCACTCCAGCGGCACGGGCGGACGACCCAAGGGCGTGCTGCTCACGCACCGCAACATGATCGCGAAGGCGTTGTTGACCAGCATGGTCGCGCCGTCCGGGCGCGGTGACAAGGCGCTGGCGATGCCGCCGTTCCACCACGCCTTCGGGCTGTCCATGATGATGAACGCGAGCCTGTACCAGGGCACCACGCTCGTCACCATGGAGCGCTTCGACCCGGAGGGCTTCCTGCGGGCCATCGAGGAGCACCGCATCACGCGGCTGTACGTGGTGCCCACGATCGCCGTGCTGCTGGCGAAGAGCCCGCTGGTGGACCGGTTCGACCTGACGTCGCTGCGCTCGATCGTGTCCGGCGGCGCGGCGCTCGACCCGACCATCTCCCGGCTCGTGCGGGAGCGGATCGGCTGCGAGATCGGCCAGGGCTACGGCATGACCGAGGCGATGGTCTCGTTCATGCAGGCGCCGGACGCGACCGACTCCGCGTCCGTCGGCCGCACCGCGCCCGGCGTCGAGTGCAAGATCGTCGACGTCACCACCGGGCAGGAGCTGGGGCGCAACCGGAACGGCGAGATCCTGATCCGCGGTCCCCACGTGATGCAGGGCTACCTCAACGCCCCGGAGGCCACGCGGCAGGTGCTGGAGCTGGACGGGTTCCTGCACACCGGCGACCTCGGCTACGTCGACGACAACGGCGAGCTGTTCATCGTCGACCGCATCAAGGAGCTCATCAAGTACAAGGGGCAGCAGGTGTCGCCGGTCGAGCTGGAAGCGCTCCTCATGCGACACCCCAAGATCGCGGACGCGGCCGTCGTCGGCGTCCCCGACGAGGAGTCCAGCGAGATACCCAAGGGGTTCATCGTCACCACCGAGTTGTTGAGCGCCGAGGAGATCATGGCGTGGGTGGCCGAACGCGTCGCCCCGTACAAGAAGATCCGGCAGGTCGAGTTCATCGACAAGATCCCGCGCACGCCGGTCGGCAAGGTCGAGCGGCGGACCCTCGCCGCCCGGGTCTGACCTCGGCGGCAGGAGTCCCCGCGCGGGAACGGTAACCCCCGGCAGGAGGGCGGCGCGTGAGCACCGCCCGAGCGAGAAGTCCGTTGTTGTCGTGCCCTACCGCCGCGCGCGGTGCGCCCAGCGCCCACGCCGGCCACGTCATCGACGTCGGGGAAGCAAGGGGGGTCGGCGGCCTGGTTGCCCTCTGACCAGGCCGTCGTCCGTGCGCTCAGCCGCGGGAGCGGCGGACGAGCGCCGAGCCGAGGGCCACGAGCCACGCGACCCACAGCAGCCAGCCGCCGAGACCGATCAGGCCCAGCGGGCCGGGGTGGTCGACGACCAGCGGGGCCAGGGTGGCCGAGGTGAGCAGCAGTGCCGCCGAGAGCAGGCCCAGCCGGGCGTGCCACCTGGCGATCAGCCCGGCGCGGAGTCCGCCGACCGACAGGCCGACCAGCGCCACGGCGAGGAAGACGCCGTTGAGGGTGAACAGGGCGTCGTGCAGGGACCAGAGCGCGCCGACCGCGCCGTGGTCCGCCGCCGTGCGCGTGAGGGCGAGGCGGCAGGCGACCACCCCCGCGAAGGCGCCGTTCTGGAGCAGCACGCCCGCGAAGCCGACCAACGACCACGCCTCGCCGCGCTCCCGGTCGGACCGCCACAGGGCCGCCACGGCGCCCGCCGCGAAGAGGGTGGACAGCGCCCAGGCGGCCGGGGTCAGCGCGGAGGACAGACCGACGACGCCTTGATGGGTGGAGAAGTAGGCGACGACGTCCGCGGTGTCGGCGCCGGTCGGGGGCAGGCCGGTGGGCACCATGATGACGTTGGCCAGGACGATCAGGCAGGCGAAGCCGAGGCCCGCCAGGCCGGCCGTGCGGAGGAACGGCCGGGTCACCGGTGGACCGACATTCGTTTTACGCGACATCTATTCAATATAGGCAACCTCAAGAGGTGGATGTGGGCGGTACGGGCAAGCGCCGTTACGACTCGTTGCGGCGGGTGGCGCAGGCGCAGGAGACGCGGGCGGAGATCGCGCGGGCGGCCCGGCGGCTCTTCGTCGCGCACGGCTGGGCCGCGACGACCGTGCGCGCCGTGGCCGAGGAGGCGGAGGTCTCCGTCCCGACGGTCTACGCGGCGTACGGCGACAAGGCGGGGCTCGTGCGGGCCGTGGCGGACGCGGCGGACGTGACCGCCGACGTGGCGGCGATGCTGTCCGCGCTGGAGGACGCGTCGGCGGGACCGGAGCGGCAGCTCGCCGCGATGGCGGGCTACGACCGGCGGTTGTTCGAGCGCTCGGGCGACGTCATCGCGCTGGTGCGCGAGGCGGGGCGCACCGAGCCGGAGCTGGCCGCCGCGTACGACGAGGGCAGGCGGCGGGGCGACGGGACGCGGGTGCAGGTGTTCTCGTCCTGGCCCGACGGGGTGCTGCGGGACGGCCTGGACGTGCCGGCGGCCGTCGACGTGTACGCGGCGCTGTGCAACGTCGACGTCTACACGACGCTCACCGTCGAGCGCGGGTGGTCGCCCGACCGGGTGGAGACCTGGTGGAGCGGGGCGCTGGCCCGCGAACTGCTGCGCCCGCCGTCAGGCTGACGGGGCGGGGAGTTCCGGACGACCTGCGGGCGGTCGGTCCGGGGTCAGCGGCGGACGCGCACCGGTCGGCCGCGCAGGACCACGGCGATCGGGTGGGCCAGCTGGTCCAGGTCCGCGCGCGGGTCCTCGGCGTAGACGACGGCGTCGGCCGGCGCACCCGGTTCCAGGCCGGGCAGCCCGAGGTAGGCGCGGGCGTCCCAGGAGGCGGCGGCGAGCGCGTCGTGCGGGCGCATCCCGGCCGCGGCGAGCGCGCGGACCTCGGTGAGGATCCCGCCGTGCGGCAGGGAGTCCGTCCCGGCCAGCACCCGCACACCCGCCTCGCGGGGCGGCGACCAGCGAGGGGTGCGCCTCCGCACCGCGGACGAACCACTGCTTGCCACCGTCGGGCCGGCTCCGCGCCCTGGCCAGCGCGCGCTCGGACACCGACAGCGTGGGCGTCAGCGCGGTGCCCTGCTCGGCCATCCGCGCGAGCAGGTCGGGGTCCATCCCCGTCCCGTGCTCCACCGAGTCGACGCCGGCCGCCACCGCGTTCGCGCCGCCCGTGCTGTGCTGGGTGTGCACGGCGACGCGCCCCCCGACCGCGTGCACCGCCCGCACCACGGCGGTCAGCACGTCCAGCGGCACGGCCTCCCCCGCCGAGTCCCAGTCCCCGATGACCTTCGCCCAGCCGGTGCGCGCGGCCTGCGCCGCGGCGAGCGCGGGCAGCTCGGCGTGGTCGGCCCGCCGTCCCCAGCCGTCGAAGAACTGGCCGTGCTGCGCCAGCCACGGACCGGCGTGCCAGGCCCTCGGCGTGCCGGGGTCCGTGCCGAACCACGGCGGCGGTTCGTCGGCCAGGCCGGGCGCGCGGATCACCGTCACGCCGGCGTCGACGTGCTGCCGGAGGTGGTCGCGCAGCAGGTCGTGGTCGAGCGGGTCGCCCGGCGCCTCGGCGCCGGGGTGCGTGTGGGCGTCGACGAGTCCCGGCAGCAGCCACCCCTCCGCCACCAGCTCGGCGTTCGGCACCGGGTCGGTGGTCCACCGGTCGCCGTCGGCGTAGAGGTCCACGTGCTCCCCGTGCGGCAGCGCACGTCCACGGATCCGAACGACCACCGGACACCCCCGTTGTCAGGACTGCCTACCGTAGGTGCGCCGGGGGCTTGAGCCTCCCACCGGGGGAGGTACGAGGGTGGTGGGCGTGGACGGCGACGCGGTGTTCGGGATCGGTGAGCTGGCCCGCCGGACCGGGCTGACGGTCAAGGCGATCCGGTTCTACTCCGACCGGGGCATCGTGCCGCCGACCGGCCGCAGCCCGGCCGGTTACCGCCTCTACGGCGACGACGCCGTCGCCCGCCTGGACCTCGTGCGGACGTTGCGCGAGCTGGAACTGGACCTGGCCACGATCCGGAAGGTCCTGGACCGGGAGCTGACGCTGGCCGAGGTCGCGGCGGCGCACGCGGACGCGCTGGCCGCGCGGATCGGCGTGCTGCGGCTGCGCCGGGCGGTGCTGGCGGTCGTGGCCGAGCGCGGTGCCGGCCCCGAGGAGATGGGTGTCATGCACAGACTGGCGAAACTCTCGAAGGAGGGCCGTCGACAGCTCGTCGACGAGTTCCTCGGCACCGCGTTCGGTGACGTGGCGGGTGATCCGGCGTTCGCGGGGGTCATGCGGTCGCTGACGCCGGAGCTGCCCGATGACGCCGGACCCGAGCAGGTCGAGGCGTGGGTCGAGCTGGCCCGGCTCGCGCAGGACCCGGGCTTCCGGGAGCTCGTGCGGCGGATGGTCGAGCACCTCGACGCCGTCCGGGGCGAGGACCTGGGGCCGGACCCGACGGCGGTGGCGCGTGACGCGGCGGCTCCGGCTGTGGCATCGGGCGTCGACCCGACCTCACCGGAGGCCGGACGGCTCGTGGCGGCGGTCCTGGCGCGGGTGCGCGTTCCGCGTGACCGGCTGGTGCCGCTGCTGGAGGCCGCGAACGACCCGCGCCGCGAGCGGTACCTGCGGCTGCTGGCGGTGGTCAACGGGTGGGGGCCGCCGGACAGCGCGGCCCCCGCCCTGGACTGGTTCCTCCGCGCCCTGCGCCGGGAGACCGGGTCGCCGTCCACCACCGGACTGGGTTGAGCGGTGCGTCCAGGCGCACGCTCGTGCGGCTACCGTGGAAGTTGACACCAGTGTCGGGTTCGAGTCGCTCGGGGGTGTGACGTGCGGATCGGGGAGCTGGCCGGGCGCACCGGGGTGAGCGTGCGGTCGTTGCGGTACTACGAGCAGCAGGGGCTGTTGGCGTCCGACCGCACCACCGGCGGCCACCGCGAGTACGCCGAGAGCGCCGTCGACCGGGTGATCCGCATCCAGGAGCTGTTCGCCGCGGGCCTGAACAGCAGGAAGATCGCGCTGATGCTGCCGTGCATGAGGGACGCCGACGGCGGGCCGTCCGAGATCGCCACGCCCAGGCTGGTGGACGACCTCGCCGCCGAGCGGGACCGCATCGACCGGTTGATCGGTGACCTGGTGCGGTCGCGGGACGTGCTGGACGAGGTGATCGAGGCGGCGTCCGGTCGGCAGGCCGCCCGCTGATCACCTCGTCCGGGGGTTCAGTCGTTGACGCGCCGCCGGTAGAGGGCGGTCGCCAGGACGAACGACGCGAGCAGCAGGCCGACCACCCAGGCCAGCGCGACCCAGCCGCGGTCACCGATCGCCGTGCCGGTGAGCAGGCCGCGCACGGTCTCGATGACCGGCGTGATCGGCTGGTGCTCGCTGACGCCGCGCAGGAACGACGGCATGGTGTGCGTCGGCACGAACGCGCTGCTCAGGTACGGCAGGAACAGCATGAAGAAGCTCAACGCGCTGGCCGACTCGACCGTCTTCGCCACCGCGCCCAGCCCGGCCGCGAGCCAGGACAGCGCCAGCACGTAGAGCAGCAGCAGGCCGGCCACCAGGACCCACTCCAGCACCGACGCGGACGGGCGGAAGCCCATCGCCACCGCCGCGCCGACCACCACCGTGGTCGACAGGGCGTTGCGGGCCACGCTGGCGGTCACGTGCCCGGCGAGCACGGCGAAGTCGCGGATCGGCATGGAGCGCAGGCGGTCGACCATGCCGCTGTTCATGTCGTCGGTCACCGACATCGCGGTGGACGCGGCGCCGTAGCCGGTGCACAGCAGGATGATGCCGGGCACCACGTAGTTGATGTACTCGGTGCCGGTGTCGATCGCGCCGCCGAAGACGTAGACGAACAGGGCCATCATCATCAGCGGCAGGACGATGGACATGACCATCGTGTCGACGTTGCGGCGGCTCAGCCGGATGCTGCGGCCGACCATGGTCATCGAGTCGGAGATGGCGTGGCTCATGCCGGCACCCCTTCGCGGGCGGTCAGGGCGAGGAAGACGTCGTCGAGGGTCGGGCGGTGCGAGGAGACCTGGGCGGGGACCGCACCCGCGGCCCGCAGATCGTCTAGCACGGTGTGCAGGTGCGCGGCGGTGCCGTCGGACGGGACGCTGAGCACGAGCCGCTCGTGGTCGGTGAAACCGCCGAGCCGCACGGCCGCGACGTCGAGCGCCGCGCCGGAGGTGAAGCGGAGGTCCAGCCGGTCGCCGCCGACCCGGGCCTTGAGGTCGTCCGCGGTGCCCTGGGCGGCGACCTTCCCGTCGGCCAGCACCATGATCCGGTCCGCCAGGCGGTCGGCCTCCTCGAGGTACTGGGTGGTGAGGAAGATCGTGGTGCCGGTGCGCACCAGGTCGCGGATGGCGTCCCACATCGTCGCGCGGCTCACCGGGTCCAGGCCGGTGGTCGGCTCGTCCAGGAAGATCACCTTCGGTGCCGCGACCAGGCTCATGGCCAGGTCCAGCCGCCTCCTCATGCCGCCGGAGTAGGTCTTGACCCGGCGGTCGGCGGCCTCGACCAGGTCGAACCGCTCCAGCAGCCCGGCGGCGCGGCTCTTCGCCCCCGCCCGGCCCAGGCGTCTGAGCCTGCCGATCATGACCAGGTTCTCCCGGCCGGTCTGGTCGCCGTCCACGGCGGCGTACTGGCCGGTCAGGCTGATCACGCCGCGCACCCTGGCCGGTTCCCGCACCACGTCGAACCCCGCCACCCGCAACTGCCCGCCGTCCGGGCGCGAGAGCGTGGACAGGATCCGGATCGTGGTCGTCTTGCCCGCGCCGTTGGGACCGAGCAACGCGAAGACCGAGCCCTCCGCGACCTCCAGGTCTATCCCGTCCAGCACCGCGGTCGACCCGTACGCCTTGCGCAGGCCGGTCGCCTCGACGATCATCGCTGCCCCCTTTATGTGTATTCGGTACGCTAAAGAGCGTAGCTCATACGCAGTTCCCGGCGGAAGCCCTAGACTCGACCGGGCCGAGGACGAGAGGGTGCGGATGACGGAGGACAACGGCCTACCGGCGGACATCGCGCTGCTCTGGGGCCTGCGCGAGGCGCCGCGACGGGGCCGCAAGCCGTCCCTCACGGTGGACGAGATCACCAGGGCGGCGATGGAGGTGGCCGACGCCGAAGGGCTCGGCGCGGTGTCCATGGCCCGGGTGGCCAAGCAGCTGGGCAACTCCACGATGGCGCTCTACCGCCACGTGGACAGCAAGGACGCGCTGCTGGCGCTGATGGCCGAGGCCGCGCTGGACGAGCCGCCGGCACTGCCCGCGGACGGCGACTGGCGGACCAGGCTCACGCTGTGGGCGCACAGCGTGCTCAAGACCCTGCGCAAGCACCCCTGGTACGCGCGGATCCCGATGGCGGGACCGCCGATCGGGCCGCGGAACCTGGCGTGGTTCGACAGCGCCTTGAGCACGCTCGCCACCACCCCGTTGCGGGAGGACGAGAAGGTCGGTGTGGTGATGGGCCTGCTGACGCTCGTGCACGGCGAGCTCCGGCTGACCTCGGACCTGGAGCAGGGCTACCTCGAGAACCCCGACGCGTTCGGGCAGCAGTACGCGCGGGCGTTGCGGGTCCTGGTCGACCCGCGGCGGCTGCCCGCGCTGGCGAAGGTCGTCTCCGCCGGCGTGTTCGACCGGAACGACCTGTACGACGAGCGGGACGTGGAGGCCGACTTCGCGTTCGGCCTGGAGCTCTACCTCGACGGCGTGGCCGCGTACCTGGCGCGCAAGGGCTGAGGTGGTGCTGCGGGACCGGTCGGGGCCCCGCCGCACCTCAGGATCACCGCCGGCGCGCGTCGACCTGCGCCACCCGCTGCCGCACGGGTGCGTCGGCCGACATGATCGCCAGACCCGCGGTGATCAGGACCAGGTTCTTGACCACGAACTCACCGGTCATGGTCAACAGCAGCGGGTTGCCCGCCTGGAACGCGGCGGACGGCTGCATGACGAGCGTGGAGAACGTGCCCAGCAGGTGGAGCACCACCAGCAGCGCTACCCAGCGCAACCGGCGTCCCACCACCAGGGCGATGCCCAGCGCCACTTCCACCACGCCGAGCGCGAACACGAAGACGCCGGGGTCGACCCACGGCACGGTCCGCGCGACCAGGTCGGCCACCGGCGTCGTGCCGGTCACCTTGAGGGCGCCGAACCAGACGAACACCACGCCGAGCGACCCCCTCAACAGCGGAATGCTGATGGTGCGCAGGGCGTTCGCAGGCGCGTCCAGGCGGGACGGGAACTCCGTCATCCACATCACTTCCTTCACGAGCGGGACCACGTCGACCCGCCATCAGGAGGTCGTCGTGCCGCGGTCCACACTGACCGGAACCCGACTGGGAGCGCTCCCAGAACTGTAACGGTAAGGAAACGTGCTGTGAAGGGTTGATTCCACACCGTCCCGGACGGGTGACTCACCACGGCGTCGGAGTGATCACCCGCGCGGGTTGTGGAACCGGCCGGGCGGCAGCGGTTCACCGAACAGCGGACCCGTGCCGGCCACCGCGCCCGCCGCCCACCACCACTCGGCCTGCTCCGGCGTCGCCAGCCCGTCGACCAGCACCCGGCCCGCGGCCCGGCGGGCCGACGCGACCAGGTCGGCCAGGATCTCCACGTCGCCGCGGGACTGCCGCTCGACCAGCCGCCGGGCCACCGTCACCGACTTGATCGGCAGCTCCGAGGCCGCCGCCAGGTCGTCCGGGCCGAGCCCGAAGTCGTCCAACGACGTGTGGACGCCCAGCTCCGCCAGCACGGTCAGGTTCTCCACCGCCTCGGCCCGCGCCACGACCGGCACCGGCATCCCGACGGTCAGCCGGGACGCGGGCAGCCCGGTGTCGTCCAGCACCCGCCGCACCCGGCGGACCAGGTCGCCGTCGCACGACTGGTGCGCGGTCAGCCCGACGTGCAGCGGCGCGGTGAACTCGGAGCCCTGCCCCCACCACCGCACCTGGCCGCACCCCGTCGCCAGCTGCCACTCGCCCAGCGACAGGATCAGGCCCGTCCGCTCCGCCATCTCCACGCACGTCGCGTGGTCCAGCGGGTCCTCGCCGCGGTCCCAGTGCAGCCGCGCGACCACCCCCGCCAGCCCGCGGCCGGCCAACGCCACCAGCGGCTGGTAGCGCACGCCGATCTCGCCCTGCTCCCACGCGCCCGGCATCGCGACGGCGAGCGCGTCCATCCGCCGCTCGGACGCGTCCTGCCCGGGGTGGTAGAGCTCCCACTGACCGCGACCGCCCGACTTCGCCCGCCGCAACGCCTGCTCGGCGGCGCGCATCACGTCCGCGGGCTCCCAGTCCGACGGCGGTCGGCGCACCACGCCGACGCTGGCCGACACGGCGAGGCCGCGACCGTCGAGGTACACCGGCTCCGACAGCTCGCGGTTGATCTCGGCCACGGTGGTCGCGACGTCCGGCGTGGTGCCGGTGTTCTCGACCAGGATGGCGAACTCGTCGCCGTCGAACCGGGCGATCATCGCCTTCTCCCGCGCCACCACCGCCTTCAGCCGCTGCGACACGTGCACGAGCAGCCGTTCGCCGGTCGGCCTGCCGAGGCTGTTGCACACCATGCCGAACGCGTCGAGGTCGAGGTGGAACAGGCTCAGGCCGCGCACCGGGTCGGCCCGGCGCAGCGCGCTCTCCAGGTAGGTGGTGAAGTACTGCCGGTTCGGCAGCCCGGTCGACACGTCGTGCAGCGCCTGGCGGTTCAGCTCGGACTGCAAGAGCATCAGCTCGGTGCCGTCCTCGATCACCGCGACGAAGTGCCCCGGCTGGTCGCCACCGGCGCGCACCAACGACACCGTCAACGAGATCCGCGCGACGTCGCCGTCCTTGCGCAGCAACCGCTGCGGCTGCCGGACGCGCTCCTGCGCGCCGTCGACCAGCGCCCGCAGCGCCTCACCGAGGACCCGCACGGAGTCGGGGTGCACGAGGTCCTGCAGGGACAGCCCGGTCAGCTCCTCGGTCGTGTACCCGAGGATGTCACCGATCGCCGCGTTGGCCCGCACGAGCCGCCCGGCCAGGTCGACCACCAGGATCCCGCTGGCCGACGACGTCACGACCTCCTCGAACCGCGCTTCGCTCTCCTTGAGGTTCCACTGCGCGTCGCGGACCGCCTTGAGCAGCGACAGCTGCATGGACTCCTGCTGCTCCAGCACCGCCCGCCTGCTCGCGGCCAGGAAGCCGGCCGACAACGCGCCGAGCACGGTCACGACCGGCTCGGCGTAGGTCTCGACGGGCTGGAACTCCGGCAGCCCGAGCAGCCCCTTGCCGAGCACGTCGAGGGTGACGCGGAAACCGTCCTCGGTGACGTACCCGAGCCCGACGAGCTGTTCCCCGATCCGCTCGACCGACCGGTGCGACGGTGTCCCGGAGGATGTCTCGGCGTGCACCGCGGCGCACAACTCGTCGAGCCGCTGCTGTATTTCGCGGTCGAAATCATCCCGGGTCAGCGCTACTACGACGACTCCGCTGAGCAGGTACGACCACTTGCGCGCGAGGAGTTCACGGCCGCGTTCCGGTGGTGGCACGGCCGCTCGTCTTTGACTGGGGATAGGCATTCCCGTTGCCCTGCTGTGATATTGAGGATCCGCGGCAGTTTACCCACCCCCCAGTGGCCAAGACTCGACCGGAAGTGTGAACCGCGAACACCCCGCGGTGACTTTCCGTCGAAAGTCAGGCTTTCCGGCCGACGCCGGCGTACACCAGCATGTTCATGTCGGGTTGGGACGAGATGTCGGCCGGACCGCCCGGCCGCCATTCGCCGCACCCCACCAGTCCCGGCTCCTCCAACTCGAACCCGTCGAACAACCGCGTGATCTCGGCGTGCGATCTGAGGTTCATCTGGTCCGGGCTGTTGCTCCGCTTGATCGCGTCGGTCGCCCGGACCAGGTTGTCGTCCAGGTTGTCGGAGGTGGCGTGGGTGATCGCCAGGTAGCTGCCGGGCGCCAGCGCGTCCCGGTACCGGGTCAGCAGGGCGGCGAGGTCCGCCGCGTCCGGCACCCAGTGCAGCATCAGCAGCATGAGCAGCCCGATCGGCTGGTCGAAGTCCAGCAGCCGGCGGGCCGCGTCGCTGCCCAGGACCGTCTCGGGCTCGCGCATGTCCGCCTGCACGACGGCCGCGTCGTCGTTGCCCAGCAGCATCAACTCGCTGTGCGCGACGGCGACCGGGTCGCGGTCGACGTACACGACGCGGCAGCCCGGGGCCGCCGCCTGGGCGACCTCGTGCACGTTGCCGACGGTGGGGATGCCGGAGCCGACGTCGAGGAACTGGCGCACGCCCCGGTCCACCATGAACCGCACGACGCGGCCCAGGAACGCCCGGTTGACGCGGGCGGCGTTGCGCAGGCCGGGCATGCTGGTCTCGATCCGCTCGCCCAGCGCGCGGTCGACGGCGAAGTTGTGCGCGCCGCCCAGCATGTAGTCGTAGGTGCGGGCCGCGCTCGGCACGGAAATGTCCACACCGAATGGAATCCATTCGCTTTGCGTCATGATTGCGACACCTCTCCACGTCGCGGGGCGGCGAGAGTACCGGGTGGACCGTACCAACCCCGAGACACCCGTTAGTGTGACACCAACCCACCCGAACGGTCTCTACCAGGCTCCACCGAAGGGCCCTATCGTGGGCCGACCTTTCCGCGAGTCGACAGGAGCGGACATGGCTGTCCCGGTTGCGCCCGGCCGCCTGCCATTCCTCGGTCACTCGGTCGGGATGATGCGCCACCGACAGCGCTTCACCGCATCACTGCGCGATCACGGTGAAGTCGTCCGGGTCGACCTCGGGCCCATGTCGACATATTTCGTGACCAGTCCTCGACTTGTGCACCAGGTGCTGGTCACGGATGGTCCGCGTTTCCGCAAAGGTGCGATGTTCGACAAGTTCCGCCCCTATCTCGGCAATGGCCTGCTGCTCTCCGACGGGGCGTTCCACCTGCGCCAGCGGCGGATGATCCAGCCCGCGTTCCACCGCGAGCGCATCGAGCGGTACGCCGGGATGATGGCGCGGGCCGCCGCCGCGCTGGCCGGGTCGTGGACGCCCGGCGAGGTGCGGGTGGTCGAGGACGACATGCAGGGCCTGGCGGTGACGAACGTCGGTGAGGCGCTGTTCTCCACCGCGCTCGGGCAGCGGGTGATCACCGAGGTGCGGCGGTCCGTCTTCGTGGTGATCAAGCAGGGCATGGTGCGCGCGCTGTCGCCGTCGTTCGTGGAGAAGCTGCCGCTGCCCGCGAACCGCGAGTTCGACCGGGCCGTCGCGCGGATGCGCGCGCTCGTGCTGGAGGTCATCGCGAGCAGGCGGGCCGAGGGCACGCCCGACCACGGCGACCTGCTGTCCACGCTGCTGCTGGCGCAGGACGACGCGGGCGACGGCATGACCGACCAGCAGACCTACGACGAGGTGCTGACCCTGCTCACCGCGGGCATCGAGACCACGGCGCTGGCGCTGGCCTGGGCGTTCCACGAGATCGGCAGGAACCCGGACGTGGAGCGCCGGGTGGTGGCCGAGCTGGACGAGGTGCTGGGCGGGCGTCCGGTCACCTTCGCCGACGTGCCGCGGCTGGTCCGCACCGCGGCCGTGGCCGACGAGGTGCTGCGGATGTACCCGGTGTGGATCCTCATGCGCCGGGCCGTCGAGCCGGTCGACCTCGGCGGGGTGGAGTTACCCGCGGGCGCCGAGGTCATCGTGAGCCCGCACGCCCTGCACCACGACCCGGCGTCCTTCCCGGACCCGTACCGCTTCGACCCGGACCGCTGGCTGTCGCCCGCCACCGAGGTCCCGCGCGGCGCGTTCATCCCGTTCGCGGCGGGCGCGCGTCAGTGCGTGGGCAACGTGTTCGCCCGGGCGGAGATCGTGATCACCCTCGCCACCGTGCTGTCGCGGTGGCGGCTCGTCCCGGTGCCCGGCAAGCCCGTGCGCACCAGGTTCACGTCCGCCGCCTACCCCAGCGGTCTGCTGATGACGGCGGTTCCCCGTTGACGTCCTGGAGGTTGTCGAATCGTGCGTTGGTCGCGTTTGCGGATGTCCGCGGTCGCCCTGCTCACCGCGTCGGTCGGGCTGCTGCCCGCCGCGCCCGCGAGCGCCGCGGCCGTCACGTGTGAGGACCTGCGGGTGCCGGTCTCGGTGCTGGGCACGTCCCACTTCGTGCACGGCACGCTGTGCACGCCGGCGGGTGCGTCCACCGTCCAGGTGCTGATCCCCGGCGGCACGTACAACAGCTCGTACTGGGACATCGCCTACTCGTCGCAGACGCGGTCGTACCGGCAGGCCATGAACAGGGCCGGCATCGCGACGCTCGCCGTGGACCGGCTCGGCACCGGGCGCAGCTCGCGGCCGTTGAGCGCGCTGGTGACCGCGTCGACCCAGGCCCACGCCGTGCACCAGGTGGTGCGGGCGGTGCGCCCGAGGTTCGCCAAGGTGCTCGTGGGCGGCCACTCGATCGGGTCGGCCATGGCGATGATCGAGGCCGGGACGTACCACGACGTGGACGGCGTGCTGGTCACCGGTTTCTCGCACCGGATGAACTACATCACCGTGCTGCCGGTGCTGGCGGGCATGGTCCCGGCCGTGCTGGACCCGGGCCTGCACCGGTCCGGGCTGGACCTGGGCTACCTGACGACCGCGCCCGGCACCCGTTACGGCGCGTTCCACTCCCCCGGGCCGGACGTGCCCGAGGCGATCGCGTACGACGAGACCACCAAGGACGTGTTCGCGGCGACGGAGGCGGTGGACACCATCACGTTGAACAACGTGGTCATCCCGTTCACGCGGCTGATCGACGTGCCGGTGATGGTGGTGGTCGGCGCGGGTGACACCCACTTCTGCGGGCGACCGCTGGGCAGCGACTGCTCGTCGGCGGAGGCGTTGCGGGCGTCGGAGGCGCCGTTCTTCTCGGACGCGGCGCGGCTGCGCTCGTACGTGCTCGCCGGCTACGGCCACGCGATCAACTACGCGCCCGACGCCCCCGACTACCACCGCGTCGTGGCCGAGTGGACCAACTCCCTCTGACCGCGAGAGTCCTACGTTCGCAGCGCGAGAGTCCTACGTTCACGGCGCGAGAGTCCTACGTTCACAGCGCGAGAGTCCTACGTTCACGGCGCATGAGTTCAACGCTCACGACGAACGGCGTTAGGGCTGAGTCCGGGGACTCCGCCATCACGCCGTTGAGGGAGCTGACGTAACCCAGGCGGCCCTTGCCGGCC